>NZ_CAWNXG010000055.1:0-25908 GCF_963878145.1 Photorhabdus sp. S10-54
ACACCACTTTCGAATCAGAAGTTTATATTCTGAGCAAAGACGAAGGTGGCCGTCATACGCCATTCTTCAAAGGCTACCGTCCACAGTTCTACTTCCGTACAACTGACGTGACCGGTACCATTGAACTCCCAGAAGGCGTGGAAATGGTGATGCCAGGTGATAACATTCAGATGAAAGTTACCTTGATTGCCCCAATCGCAATGGACCAGGGTCTGCGCTTCGCTATCCGTGAAGGTGGCCGTACAGTAGGTGCTGGTGTTGTTGCTAAAGTTATCGCTTAATAGCTAATAATTAAGTACCCAACTCTAGAATAGGTTTGCATTCTGTCTTGTTTTAGAACAGACGCCTGGTGTGCTACATTAGGTGTCTGTTAGTGAGTATTTTAATTTATATCATCCTTCCTTAAATTCTCTGTATGAACCACCCCGTTGGGTTGTCTCTTCGTGTTTTAAATTTTTGATTTTGATCGTTTGTTCCTGGAAGCGTCATTTAGCTGTTTTATCAGGATATTCTTAGAGTATATATACATCATTCATCTATAGAATACGTTAGTGATAACTCATGATTTTTCCAAATAAGTATTTGTCTTCAGACTTAGATAAGTCATATTTTCTTTTACATACAGGTAGTAATATCTAACCCATGCTTGTTCTGCCTCTGTTGGTATGTTCTAACAGAAAGAGGGGATACCCCTGAAAAGATTACGGCATAGCATGTTCGTTTTCGTACAACTAAGTATGTGAATTCTATATCCCGTAATATCTTAAGTGGGTTGTTCTGTCTAGCTATCAGTTCTGGAACAAATTGCTGATGTAGGAGATAGTCTTAGGATGGAATAAGTTTAAGAAAGTTCCTGATAGAGATAAAAGCCTTCCTAGCCAAAGTATTATAGAAATGAGAGAACTACCTCTATTTGACAAGGCTAAAAGAATATTTGGAAGAACCTGAATCAGAAAATTAAAATGCGAATGATTATTGAAATGAGACTCATTATTATTTAATATGCGCTATAATGTGTACCAGAGAGTGTTATTTATGTATGTCTGCCTATGTAATGCGGTGAGTGACAAAACAATACGTAATGCGGTGCGTCAACATCATATTCACTCTATTAAAGAACTAAAACGTATTGTGCCTGTAGGCCGTGATTGTGGCAAATGCATACGCCAAGCTAGAGAGCTAATTAATGAGGAGATTGCACAGCTACCCAAGATAGGTAACGTTGCTTGATAAAAAAGAAGTAAGTTTACTACTACTCTGTTGAATAGGTACTACACTTTAAGTACTGGAAGCGGAGGGGTAAGCTATGAAAGGTGATAAAAAAATGATTGTTCATTTGAACAAACTTCTTGGAAATGAGCTTGTTGCAATTAATCAGTATTTTCTGCACGCCCGGATGTTCAAAAACTGGGGTCTTACTCGACTTAATGATAAGGAATATCATGAATCTATCGATGAAATGAAGCACGCCGATAGGTACATTGAACGTATCCTTTTTCTTGAAGGGATTCCTAATTTGCAGGATCTAGGAAAACTTAACATCGGAGAAGATATCGAAGAAATGCTCAAATCTGACTTGCAGCTCGAATTGCAAGGAGCTAAAGATTTGAAAGAAGCGATTGCTTATGCTGATTCGATTCATGACTATGTTAGCCGTGATTTAATGATCGATATTCTAGATGAAGAAGAAAAGCATATTGATTGGCTGGAAACTCAATTTGAATTAATTGAACGTATGGGGATTCAAAATTACACTCAAGCACAGATCCTTGAAGGAGAATAGTTATAGTTACGGAAAAATGCCCTATCTGTTAAGTTAGGGCATTTTGTTTCATGCCCCTTTAATTTTACTCCGGACAAATCTTCATCTGTATCTTGCTTTGTTAATTGATTTGTGTATAATATGCGGTCTTACTTACGTGTAAGTCTGGTTTGTTAGCCAGTAAATGCGCAGTGTTTTTTACTGCCCATTTAAAATACCCCCGATATGGGGGTTATATATTGAACGATTACACTCTCCCATCAATCGAAATGGGCTCGAGTAGTAATTATTTACGTTTATAAAATAGTTGGAGCTCTGGTCTCATGCAGAACCAAAGAATCCGTATTCGCCTGAAAGCATTTGATCATCGTCTGATCGATCAATCAACTGCGGAAATTGTCGAGACCGCTAAGCGTACTGGTGCGCAGGTTCGTGGTCCGATCCCGCTGCCGACTCATAAAGAGCGTTTTACCGTTCTAATTTCTCCGCATGTTAATAAAGATGCGCGTGATCAGTACGAAATTCGCACTCATAAGCGTCTGGTTGACATCGTTGAGCCAACCGAGAAAACCGTTGATGCTCTGATGCGTCTGGATCTGGCTGCCGGTGTAGACGTGCAGATCAGCCTGGGTTAATCAGGTCATTGAACGATTAAGAGGTTGAAACAATGATTGGTTTAGTCGGTAAAAAAGTGGGTATGACTCGTATCTTCACTGAAGATGGCGTTTCGATCCCTGTAACTGTTATCGAAATTGAAGATAACCGAGTTACTCAGGTTAAAGATCTGGATAACGATGGTTATCGTGCAATTCAGGTTACTACTGGTAGCAAAAAAGCTAACCGTGTAAACAAACCTGAAGCAGGTCATTTCGCTAAAGCTGGCGTTGAAGCTGGCCGTATCCTGCGTGAATTCCGTCTGTCTGAAGGCGAAGAATATGCTGTAGGTCAAAGCATTAGCGTTGAGATTTTCGCTGACGTTAAGAAAGTCGACGTTACTGGTACATCTAAAGGTAAAGGTTTTGCTGGTACTGTTAAGCGCTGGAACTTCCGTACCCAAGATGCTAGCCACGGTAACTCTTTGTCTCATCGTGTTCCGGGTTCTATCGGTCAGAACCAAACTCCGGGCAAGGTATTTAAAGGCAAGAAAATGGCAGGCCAGCTGGGTAATGAACGCGTAACTGTTCAAAGCCTGGATGTAGTACGTGTTGACGCTGAGCGCAACCTGCTGCTGGTCAAAGGTGCTGTTCCAGGTTCAACTGGCGGCAACCTGATCGTAAAACCGGCTGTCAAGGCGTAACGTCGAGGAGATAGGAATGGAATTGGTAATGAAAGACGCGCAAGGCGCGCTGACTGTTTCCGAAACTACCTTCGGGCGTGATTTCAATGAAGCGCTTGTGCATCAAGTAGTTGTTGCTTACGCAGCTGGTGCACGTCAAGGTACTCGTGCTCAGAAAACCCGTGCTGAAGTTTCTGGTTCAGGTAAAAAACCATGGCGTCAGAAAGGCACTGGCCGTGCACGCTCTGGTTCTATTAAGAGCCCAATTTGGCGCTCTGGTGGCGTAACTTTCGCAGCTAAGCCACAGGACCACAGTCAAAAAGTTAATAAGAAAATGTACCGTGGTGCTTTAAAAAGCATCCTGTCTGAATTGGTACGTCAAGATCGTTTGATCGTTGTCGAGAAGTTTTCTGTAGAAGCGCCTAAAACCAAGCTTCTGGTTCAGAAACTGAAAGAGATGGCGCTGGAAGATGTGCTGATTATCACTAATGAAGTTGATGAGAATTTGTTCTTAGCAGCTCGCAACCTGTACAAGGTTGATGTTCGTGATGTAGCTGGTATTGATCCAGTGAGCTTGATCGCCTTCGATAAAGTGGTTATGACTGCTGATGCTGTGAAGCAAGTTGAGGAGATGCTGGCATGATCCGTGAAGAACGTCTGCTGAAAGTACTGCGCGCACCGCACGTATCTGAAAAAGCTTCTACAGCGATGGAGAAAAGCAACACCATCGTTCTCAAAGTTGCGAAAGACGCGACTAAAGCAGAAATCAAAGCTGCTGTGCAGAAACTGTTTGAAGTCGAAGTTGAAGGTGTTAACACTTTGCTGGTAAAAGGCAAAACTAAACGCCACGGTCAGCGTATTGGTCGTCGTAGCGACTGGAAAAAAGCTTACGTCACACTGAAGGAAGGCCAGAATATGGACTTCATCGGTGGTGCAGAGTAAGTCGGAGGAGTAAAGAACAATGGCAATTGTTAAATGTAAACCTACGTCTCCGGGCCGTCGCCACGTTGTTAAAGTGGTTAACCCTGAGCTGCATAAGGGTAAACCTTATGCTCCATTGCTGGAAAAAAGCAGCAAAACCGGTGGTCGTAACAACAATGGCCGTATTACCACTCGTCACATTGGTGGTGGCCACAAGCAGCACTATCGTTTGATTGACTTTAAACGTAATAAAGATGGTATCCCTGCTGTAGTTGAGCGCTTGGAATATGATCCAAATCGTTCAGCAAATATCGCCTTGGTTTTGTATAAAGATGGTGAACGTCGTTATATCCTTGCACCTAAAGGGCTGAAAGCTGGTGATCAGATTCAATCTGGTGTTGACGCAGCTATCAAAACTGGTAACGCATTGCCAATGCGCAATATCCCTGTTGGTTCTACCGTACATAACGTAGAAATGAAACCGGGTAAAGGTGGTCAGTTGGCTCGTTCCGCTGGTGCATACGTTCAGATCGTTGCCCGTGATGGTTCTTATGTAACTTTGCGTCTGCGTTCTGGTGAAATGCGTAAAGTTCTGTCTGACTGCCGCGCCACTTTAGGTGAGGTTGGTAATGCAGAACATATGCTACGTGTTCTGGGTAAAGCTGGTGCAAGTCGCTGGCGTGGTATTCGTCCTACCGTTCGTGGTACGGCGATGAACCCGGTAGATCACCCACATGGTGGTGGTGAAGGTCGTAACTTTGGTAAACATCCTGTAACTCCTTGGGGTGTTCAAACTAAAGGTAAGAAGACCCGTAGTAATAAACGTACTGATCAGTTCATCGTACGTCGCCGTACTAAAAAATAATTAGAGGATAAACCATGCCACGTTCTCTCAAGAAAGGTCCATTTATTGACCTGCACTTGCTGAAGAAGGTAGAGAAAGCGGTGGAAAGCGGAGACAAAAAGCCTATTAAGACTTGGTCCCGTCGTTCAACGATCTTTCCTAACATGATCGGTTTGACCATCGCTGTCCATAATGGTCGTCAGCATGTACCAGTTTTTGTTTCCGACGAAATGGTTGGTCATAAACTAGGTGAATTCGCACCGACCCGTACTTATCGCGGCCATGCGGCCGATAAAAAGGCTAAAAAGCGCTAAGGTAGGAGGAAGAGATGGAAACTATCGCTAAACATCGCCACGCTCGTTCTTCTGCTCAGAAGGTTCGCCTTGTAGCTGACCTGATTCGCGGTAAGAAAGTGTCGCAAGCTCTGGAAACTCTGACCTATACCAATAAGAAAGCTGCTGGTTTAGTGAAGAAAGTACTTGAGTCTGCTATTGCTAATGCAGAACACAACGATGGTGCTGACATTGATGATCTGAAGGTCACGAAGATTTTCGTAGACGAAGGCCCGACTATGAAGCGTATTATGCCTCGTGCAAAAGGTCGTGCAGATCGCATCCTGAAGCGCAGCAGCCACATTACTGTGGTTGTGTCCGATCGCTGAGACTCTGGAGACTAGCAATGGGTCAGAAAGTACATCCTAATGGTATTCGCCTGGGTATTGTCAAACCTTGGAACTCTACTTGGTATGCGAATACTAAAGAATTCGCTGACAACCTAGACAGCGATTTTAAAGTTCGCCAGTACTTGAAGAAAGAACTGGCAAAAGCGTCTATTTCACGCATTGTTATTGAACGTCCTGCTAAAAGTATTCGTGTAACTATTCACACTGCTCGCCCAGGTATCGTAATCGGTAAGAAAGGTGAAGACGTAGAAAAACTGCGTAAAACTGTAGCGGAAATCGCTGGTGTTCCTGCGCAAATTAATATCTCTGAAGTGCGTAAGCCTGAACTGGACGCGAAACTGGTTGCTGACAGTATTACTTCACAGCTGGAACGTCGTGTTATGTTCCGTCGTGCTATGAAGCGTGCAGTCCAGAATGCGATGCGTCTAGGCGCTAAAGGCATTAAAGTGGAAGTCAGTGGCCGTTTAGGCGGTGCTGAAATCGCGCGTACTGAATGGTATCGTGAAGGTCGTGTACCGTTGCACACACTGCGTGCAGATATCGACTACAACACTTCAGAAGCGCACACCACTTATGGTGTACTCGGCGTTAAGGTATGGATCTTCAAAGGTGAGATCTTGGGTGGTATGGCTGCTGTTGAACAGGCGGAAAAACCGGCTGCACAACCTAAAAAGCAGCAGCGCAAAGGCCGCAAGTAAGGAGAGTCGCTGATGTTACAACCAAAGCGTACGAAATTCCGTAAAATGCACAAAGGCCGTAACCGTGGCCTGGCAGCAGGTGCGGATGTTAGCTTCGGCACTTTCGGTCTGAAAGCTGTGGGCCGTGGCCGTCTGACGGCACGTCAGATTGAAGCGGCACGTCGTGCTATGACCCGTGCAATTAAACGTCAAGGTAAAATCTGGATACGTGTATTTCCAGACAAACCTATCACTGAAAAGCCACTCGAAGTGCGTATGGGTAAAGGTAAAGGTAACGTAGAATATTGGGTTGCCTTGATCCAGCCTGGTAAAGTCCTTTATGAAATGGATGGTGTGCCTGAAGAGCTGGCTCGTGAAGCATTCAAGCTGGCAGCAGCGAAACTGCCTATCAAGACCACCTTTGTAACTAAGACGGTGATGTAATGAAAGCACAAGAGCTGCGCGAAAAAAGCGTTGAAGAGCTGAACACTGAGCTGCTGAATTTGCTGCGTGAACAATTTAACCTGCGCATGCAGGCTGCAAGTGGCCAGCTACAACAGTCTCATCTGTTGAAACAAGTGCGTCGTAATATCGCACGCGTTAAGACTTTATTGACTGAGAAGGCGGGTGCGTAATGACCGATAAAATCCGTACTTTGCAAGGTCGTGTTGTAAGTGACAAAATGGAGAAATCTATTGTTGTTGCTATTGAGCGTAAGGTGAAACACCCTCTGTATGGTAAATTCATCAAACGTACGACTAAACTGCATGTACATGACGAGAACAATGAATGTGGTATTGGTGATGTGGTGGAAATCCGCGAAACCCGTCCACTGTCCAAAACTAAATCTTGGACTTTAGTTCGCGTTGTAGAGAAAGCGATTCTGTAAGCTGGCTCGAATAGAGTAAACGGCTCAGGCTATGGGCCGTTTATTTTTTCTATCTATATCTGAGATGTGGTGTTATAATGCCGCGCCCTCGTGATATGGGGTATCTGAACGGCCTCTTCATATTAAATTATAGTAGTGAAGTGGGCTCAGTAGTAGTTGACATTTAGCGGAGCACTAAAATGATCCAAGAACAGACTATGCTGAACGTGGCCGACAACTCCGGTGCACGTCGCGTAATGTGTATCAAGGTTCTGGGTGGCTCGCACCGTCGCTATGCACACGTCGGCGACATCATAAAAGTCACCATCAAGGAAGCAATTCCTCGTGGTAAAGTGAAAAAAGGTGATGTCCTGAAAGCGGTAGTGGTGCGCACCAAGAAGGGTGTTCGTCGCCCTGACGGTTCTGTCATTCGCTTCGATGGCAATGCTTGCGTGTTGTTAAACAACACAAGTGAGCAAGTTATCGGTACGCGTATTTTTGGGCCGGTAACTCGTGAACTTCGTAATGAAAAGTTCATGAAAATTATCTCCCTGGCACCAGAAGTACTCTAAGGAGCGGACAATGGCAGCGAAAATCCGTCGTGATGACGAAGTTATCGTGTTGACTGGAAAAGATAAAGGTAAGCGCGGTAAAGTAAAACAGGTTCTTTCTACTGGGAAAGTCATTGTTGAAGGTATCAACTTGGTTAAAAAGCATCAGAAGCCTGTTCCGGCTCTGAACCAGCCAGGTGGCATCGTTGAAAAAGAAGCTGCAATCCAGGTTTCAAACGTTGCGATCTTCAATGCGGCAACCGGTAAGGCTGACCGTGTAGGTTTTAGATTTGAAGACGGAAAAAAAGTTCGTTTCTTTAAATCTAACAGCGAAACTATCAAGTAATTTGGAGTAATACGATGGCGAAACTGCATGATTACTACAAAGACGAGGTAGTCCAAAAACTGATGACTCAGTTTGGCTACAATTCTGTCATGCAAGTCCCTCGGGTCGAGAAGATCACCCTGAACATGGGTGTTGGTGAAGCAATTGCTGATAAGAAACTGCTGGATAATGCAGCAGCGGATCTGGCAGCAATCTCTGGTCAAAAACCATTGATCACCAAAGCGCGCAAATCAGTTGCAGGCTTCAAAATCCGTCAGGGCTATCCAATCGGCTGTAAAGTGACCCTGCGTGGTGAACGTATGTGGGAGTTTCTTGAGCGCCTGATTTCTATTGCTGTACCTCGTATTCGTGACTTCCGTGGTTTGTCTGCTAAGTCATTTGATGGTCGTGGCAATTACAGCATGGGTGTACGTGAGCAAATCATCTTCCCTGAAATCGATTACGATAAAGTGGATCGTGTTCGTGGTCTGGATATTACTATCACCACAACTGCGAAATCTGATGATGAAGGCCGCGCACTGTTGGCTGCTTTTAACTTCCCGTTCCGCAAGTAAGGCAGGGTATTCATGGCTAAGCAATCAATGAAAGCACGTGATGTAAAACGTGCGAAATTAGCTGAAAAATTCTTCACTAAACGTGTAGAATTGAAAGCTGTCATTTCTGATGTGAATGCATCTGATGAAGAGCGTTGGAGTGCTGTTCTTAAGCTGCAAACACTGCCACGTGATTCCAGCCCTTCTCGTCAGCGTAACCGCTGCCGCCAAACTGGTCGTCCGCATGCGTTTTTGCGGAAGTTTGGGTTGAGCCGTATTAAAGTCCGTGAAGCCGCCATGCGCGGTGAAATTCCGGGCCTTAAAAAGGCTAGCTGGTAATTGTCACCAATTGAATCACGGGAGTAAAGACAGATGAGCATGCAAGATCCCATCGCGGATATGCTGACCCGTATCCGTAACGGTCAGGCCGCGAATAAAGTTGCGGTCACCATGCCTTCCTCCAAGCTGAAAGTGGCAATTGCCAAGGTGCTGAAGGAAGAAGGTTATATTGAAGATTATAAAATTGAAGGCGACACCAAGCCAGAGCTGGAATTAGTACTGAAATACTTCCAGGGCAAGGCTGTTGTAGAAAGTATTCAGCGTGTAAGCCGACCAAGTCTGCGCATCTATAAGAAAAAAGATGAGCTGCCACAAGTTATGGCTGGTTTGGGTATCGCTGTTGTTTCTACCTCTAAAGGTGTAATGACTGATCGTGCAGCTCGCCAAGCTGGTCTTGGTGGCGAGATTCTCTGCTACGTAGCTTAATTCGGGAGGAAAGAATGTCTCGTGTTGCAAAAGCACCCGTCGTTATTCCTACCGACGTAGAGGTAAAACTCGACGGTCAGGTTATTTCGATTAAGGGTAAAAACGGCGAGTTGAGTCGTACAATCCACAGCGCAGTTGAAGTTAAGCATGCAGATAATCAACTGACCTTCGCTCCACGCGATGGTTATGTTGATGGTTGGGCACAGGCGGGTACAACTCGTTCTTTGCTGAATGCTATGGTTATCGGTGTTACCGAAGGCTTCACTAAGAAGCTTCAACTGGTAGGTGTTGGTTATCGTGCAGCAGTCAAAGGCAATGTTATCAACATGTCTCTGGGCTTCTCACATCCAGTTGACCACGAACTGCCAGCAGGCATTACTGCAGAATGTCCGTCACAAACTGAAATCGTACTAAAGGGTGCTGATAAACAGGTAATCGGTCAGGTTGCGGCAGAACTGCGTGCCTATCGTCGTCCTGAGCCTTATAAAGGTAAGGGTGTTCGTTACGCCGACGAAGTCGTGCGTATCAAAGAGGCTAAGAAGAAGTAAGGTAACACTATGGATAAGAAAGCAGCTCGTATCCGTCGTGCGACCCGCGCACGCCGCAAGCTCCAGGAACTGGGTGCAACTCGCCTGGTGGTACATCGTACCCCTCGCCATATTTATGCGCAGGTTATCGCACCAAACGGTTCTGAAACTTTGGTGGCAGCTTCTACTACAGAAAAAGCTATCAATGAACAACTGAAATACACTGGAAATAAAGAAGCAGCAGCAGCAGTTGGCAAGGCAATTGCTGAACGTGCATTGGAAAAAGGTATTAAAGATGTATCCTTTGACCGCTCTGGTTTCCAATATCATGGTCGAGTCCAGGCACTGGCAGATGCTGCCCGTGAAGCTGGCCTTCAGTTCTAAGGTAGAGGTGTAAGATGGCTCACATCGAAAAACAAGCTGGCGAACTGCAGGAAAAGCTGATTGCGGTAAATCGCGTATCTAAAACCGTAAAAGGTGGCCGGATTTTCAGCTTTACCGCACTGACTGTTGTAGGTGATGGTAATGGTCGCGTTGGTTTTGGCTACGGCAAAGCACGCGAAGTTCCGGCAGCAATCCAGAAAGCGATGGAAAAAGCCCGTCGCAATATGAAAACCGTCGCATTGAACAGCGGCACTTTATATCACCCAGTAAAAGGTGCACACACTGGTTCCCGTGTGTTCATGCAGCCTGCTCACGAAGGTACTGGTATCATCGCAGGCGGTGCTATGCGTGCTGTTTTGGAGGTGGCTGGTGTTCGTAACGTACTGGCTAAAACCTATGGTTCCACCAACCCTATTAATGTGGTTCGTGCAACTCTGGATGCTTTAGACAGCATGAAGTCTCCAGAAATGGTCGCAGCTAAGCGTGGTAAATCCGTCGAAGAAATTCTGGGGTAATGGCCATGGCTAAGACTATTAAAGTAACACAGATTCGCAGTTCAATTGGCCGTCTGCCTAAACATAAGGCAACTTTGGTTGGTTTAGGTCTGCGCCGTATCGGTCATACAGTAGAGCGTGAAGATACTCCTGCTATACGTGGTATGATCAACTTGGTTTCCTATATGGTTAAAGTTGAGGAGTAACAGATGCGCTTAAATACTCTGTCTCCGGCTGATGGTTCCAAGCATGCGCCTAAACGTGTAGGTCGTGGTATTGGTTCTGGCCTGGGTAAAACCGGTGGCCGTGGTCACAAGGGTCAGAAGTCTCGTTCTGGCGGTGGCGTACGTCGCGGTTTTGAAGGTGGTCAGATGCCTTTGTACCGTCGTTTGCCAAAATTTGGCTTTACTTCACGTAAGGCGATGGTCACAGCAGAAGTTCGTTTGTCTGATTTTGCTGCCGTTGAAGGCGATATTATCGATCTGAACGCATTGAAAGCAGCTAACATTGTTGGCACTCAAATTGAATTTGCGAAAGTTATTCTTTCTGGCGAAATCAATCGTGCAGTAACTGTGCGTGGCCTTCGTGTTACTAAGGGCGCTCGTGCTGCAATTGAAGCTGCTGGCGGTAAAATTGAGGAATAAGTAACAGATGGCTAAACAACCAGGATTAGATTTCCAAAGTGCTAAAGGTGGACTAGGCGAGCTGAAACGTAGGCTGTTGTTTGTTATTGGCGCGTTAATTGTTTTCCGTATTGGTTCTTTTATTCCTATCCCTGGTATTGATGCCACTGTGCTTGCCAAATTGCTCGAACAGCAAAGGGGCACCATCATTGAAATGTTTAACATGTTCTCTGGTGGTGCTTTAAGTCGTGCTTCTATCTTTGCACTGGGGATAATGCCGTATATTTCTGCGTCTATTATTATTCAGTTGTTGACGGTGGTTCATCCAACGTTGGCAGAGATTAAGAAGGAAGGGGAAGCTGGTCGTCGTAAGATTAGCCAGTATACTCGCTATGGTACTTTAGTGCTGGCTATATTCCAGTCAATCGGTATTGCTACTGGTTTGCCGAATATGCCAGGAATGCAAGGGCTGGTGATCAATCCAGGGTTTGCTTTCTACTTCACGGCTGTTGTGAGCCTAGTTACTGGGACTATGTTCCTAATGTGGTTGGGTGAGCAGATTACTGAGCGTGGTATTGGAAACGGTATCTCTATCATAATCTTTGCTGGTATTGTTGCGGGTTTGCCGCCGGCCATTGGCCATACCATTGAGCAAGCTCGGCAAGGCGATCTGCACTTCCTCCTGTTGCTGTTGGTTGCAGTGTTAGTGTTTGCAGTAACTTTCTTCGTTGTTTTCATGGAGCGTGGCCAACGACGTATCGTTGTTAACTATGCAAAACGTCAACAGGGTCGCCGAGTTTATGCTGCACAGAGCACACATTTACCGTTGAAAGTGAATATGGCTGGGGTTATCCCTGCAATTTTTGCTTCCAGCATTATTCTGTTCCCTGGTACCATAGCTTCCTGGTTTGGGGGAGGAACTGGTTGGAACTGGCTGACTACTATTTCAATGTATTTGCAGCCTGGGCAACCGCTTTATGTGTTACTCTACGCGTCTGCAATCATCTTCTTCTGTTTTTTCTATACTGCGTTGGTTTTCAACCCGAGAGAAACAGCAGATAACCTGAAGAAGTCCGGTGCATTTGTACCAGGAATTCGTCCGGGAGAGCAAACAGCCAAGTACATTGATAAGGTAATGACACGCCTAACTTTAGTTGGTGCGATGTATATTACTTTTATCTGCTTAATCCCGGAGTTCATGCGTGATGCGATGAAGGTGCCATTTTATTTTGGCGGTACTTCGCTACTTATTGTAGTTGTAGTCATCATGGACTTTATGGCTCAAGTGCAAACTCTGATGATGTCAAGTCAGTATGAGTCTGCATTGAAGAAGGCAAATCTTAAAGGTTATAACCGTTAATTGGTTTGCTTGAGAAGTTACGGAGAGTAAAAATGAAAGTTCGTGCTTCCGTCAAGAAATTATGTCGTAACTGTAAAATCGTTAAGCGTAATGGTATCGTTCGCGTGATTTGTAGTGCAGAGCCTAAGCATAAACAACGCCAAGGCTGATAAAATAGCATATTTTTCTTGCAAAGTCGGTTTGAGCTGGCTAAATTAGCCAGCCAATCTTTTTTATATCACAGCAACACTATTTGAGTATCCTGAAAACGGGCTTTTCAGAATGGTGTTGCGGTAAATAAATAATTTAGGAGTGCATAGTGGCCCGTATAGCAGGCATTAACATTCCTGATCAGAAGCATACCGTAATCGCTTTAACATCGATCTACGGAATTGGTAAAACTCGCTCCCAAGCCATTTGTGCTGCGGCGGGTATTGCTGAACATGTTAAGATCAGCGAGCTGTCTGAAGAGCAAATTGATAAGCTGCGTGACGAAGTTGCCAAATACGTTGTAGAAGGCGATTTGCGTCGTGAAGTAACCCTGAGCATCAAACGTCTGATGGATCTTGGTACTTATCGTGGTTTACGTCACCGTCGTGGTCTACCTGTTCGCGGCCAGCGTACTAAGACCAACGCACGTACCCGTAAGGGTCCACGTAAGCCGATCAAGAAATAATCGGGGTATTGTATAATGGCAAAAGCACCTATTCGTGCACGTAAGCGTGTAAGAAAGCAAGTCTCTGACGGTGTGGCTCATATCCATGCTTCTTTCAACAACACCATCGTGACCATTACTGACCGCCAGGGTAATGCCTTGGGTTGGGCAACTGCTGGTGGTTCCGGTTTCCGTGGTTCTCGTAAATCTACTCCGTTTGCAGCTCAGGTTGCAGCAGAGCGCTGTGCTGAAGCAGTGAAAGAATACGGAATTAAGAACCTGGAAGTTATGGTTAAAGGACCTGGTCCTGGCCGCGAGTCAACTATTCGAGCGTTAAATGCGGCAGGTTTCCGCATTACTAACATTACTGATGTGACTCCGATCCCTCATAACGGTTGTCGTCCACCTAAAAAACGTCGCGTTTAATAGCGTTTACTTTTTTAGGTTCGATTGGAGAAAGAAAATGGCAAGATATTTGGGTCCTAAGCTCAAGCTGAGCCGTCGCGAGGGTACAGATCTATTCCTGAAGTCTGGCGTTCGCGCGATTGACACCAAGTGTAAATTAGAACAAGCACCTGGGCAGCATGGCGCACGTAAACCGCGTCTGTCTGACTACGGTGTGCAGTTACGTGAGAAACAAAAAGTTCGTCGTATTTACGGTGTTCTAGAACGTCAATTCCGTAACTATTATAAAGAAGCAACTCGTCTGAAAGGCAACACAGGCGAAAACCTGCTGAGTTTGCTGGAAGGTCGTCTGGACAACGTTGTTTACCGTATGGGTTTCGGGGCGACTCGTGCTGAATCACGCCAAATGGTAAGCCATAAGGCTATCATGGTAAATGGCCGCGTTGTTAACATCGCTTCTTATCAGGTATCCCCGAATGACGTAGTCAGCGTTCGCGAAAAATCGAAAAAGCAGTCTCGTATCAAGGCGGCTTTAGAGCTGGCTGAGCAGCGTGAGAAACCAACTTGGTTGGAGGTTGATGCTGTGAAGATGGAAGGTGTGTTCAAACGTATTCCAGAACGTGCCGATCTGTCTGCTGACATCAACGAACACCTGATCGTCGAGCTTTACTCTAAGTAAAGCTTAGCACCAAAGAGAGGACACAATGCAGGGTTCTGTGACAGAGTTTCTAAAACCGCGCCTGGTTGATATCGAGCAAGTCAGTTCGACGCACGCCAAGGTGACCCTTGAGCCATTAGAGCGTGGTTTTGGCCATACTCTTGGTAACGCACTGCGCCGTATTCTGCTTTCGTCTATGCCGGGTTGTGCGGTGACTGAGGTTGAGATTGATGGTGTACTGCATGAGTACAGCACCAAAGAAGGTGTACAGGAAGATATCCTGGAGATTCTCCTCAACCTGAAAGGGCTGGCGGTAAGAGTTCAGGGAAAAGATGAAGTTATTCTTACCTTGAATAAGTCTGGCATTGGCCCTGTGACTGCAGCCGACATTATCCACGACGGAGATGTCGAAATCGTCAAGCCGCAACATGTAATCTGCCACCTGACTGACGAAACTGCTTCTATAAGCATGCGCATTAAAGTTCAGCGTGGTCGAGGTTATGTGCCGGCTTCTGCCCGGATTCATTCGGAAGAAGATGAGCGCCCTATTGGTCGTTTGTTAGTAGACGCTTGTTATAGCCCAGTAGAGCGTATTGCCTACAATGTTGAAGCAGCGCGTGTAGAACAACGTACCGATTTGGACAAGTTGGTTATCGAGATGGAAACTAACGGTACAATCGATCCTGAAGAGGCGATTCGCCGTGCAGCTACTATTTTGGCTGAACAGCTGGAAGCTTTTGTTGATTTACGTGATGTACGTCAGCCAGAAGTAAAAGAGGAGAAGCCAGAGTTTGATCCGATCCTGCTGCGCCCTGTTGACGATCTGGAATTGACTGTCCGCTCTGCTAACTGTCTTAAGGCAGAAACTATCCACTACATCGGTGATTTGGTACAGCGTACCGAGGTTGAGTTGCTTAAGACACCTAACCTGGGTAAAAAATCTCTTACAGAGATCAAAGACGTACTGGCTTCACGTGGCTTATCTCTGGGCATGCGCTTAGAAAACTGGCCACCAGCAAGTATTGCTGATGAATAACTAGATCACAGGTTAAGGTTTTACTGAGAAGGATAAGGTCATGCGCCATCGTAAGAGTGGTCGTCAATTGAACCGCAACAGCAGCCATCGCCAAGCTATGTTCCGCAATATGGCAGGTTCTTTGGTCCGTCATGAAATCATCAAGACGACTCTGCCTAAAGCGAAAGAACTGCGTCGTGTCGTTGAGCCGCTGATTACTCTTGCCAAGATCGACAGCGTAGCTAATCGTCGTCTGGCATTCGCCCGTACTCGTGACAACGAAATCGTGGCAAAACTGTTTAATGAGCTGGGCCCGCGTTTTGCGAACCGCGCAGGTGGTTACACTCGTATTCTTAAGTGTGGCTTCCGTGCTGGTGACAATGCTCCGATGGCATACATCGAGCTTGTTGACCGTGCTACTGAACCTCAAACAGAAGTTGCGACTACGGAGTAATCTGTAGGGGCATATAAAAGAACCGGGTTTATCCCGGTTTTTTTACGCTTGCATATATGAATCTCTAACTTATTTTTTTTCATCCTGCTATGCTGATATCTCGAACAATGTTATCTATTGTAGGAGATATAAAGATGTATCGTATTGGTCAACTGGCTAAATTAGCGAATGTAACTCCTGATACTGTGCGCTTCTATGAAAAACAAGGAATGATGGAACATCAGAACCGTACTGAAGGAGGGTATAGACTTTATACAGAGCAAGATTTACAGCGCCTTCGGTTTATACGCTATGCTAAGCAATTGGGGTTTACATTGGAAGCTATTACAGAATTATTGTCTATTCGTGTAGATCCAGCCCATCATACTTGTGAAGAGTCAAAGCAAATTGTAGATTCTAGGTTAATGGAAGTGGAGGAAAAACTTCTTGAAATGCGAAAAATGCGTGATTCACTTAAGATGTTAAGTGATGCTTGCTGTGGTAGTTCTCATATAAGTATTTATTGTTCTATTCTTGAAACTTTAGAACAAGGTGCTTTAAATAAGAAATAAGAAATAAGAAATAAGAAATAAGAAATAAGAAATAAGAAATAAGAAATAAGAAATAAGAAATAAGAAATAAGAAATAAGAAATAAGAAATTTTTCTTTATTATTGAAAATTCAGAGAGTACAATCGCTATGTTTGTAGATAAATTAATATGATAGAGGTATATGATGATTACATATCACCATAAGAAAGGTGTAATAAAGGATAATGCTCTAGAAGCTCTATTACGTGATCCACTATTTAAACAACGAGTTGAAAAAAATAAAAAAGGAAAAGGAAGTTACCAGAGGAAAGAAAAACATAGCAAAGCAAGTAGCTGGGAGACCAGTGGTAAGGGGTCATTAGATTCTTTACTACTGGTCTTTTAGTTTAATAGGTCTATTTCCTACTTTTCAGTAAGCTACGAATTTCTAATAATAATTTTGTTTCGGTAATTGGGAGTATCTGATATAATTCCAATTTCCTTTTACTAAATTATCTGTGTATTAGTTTCATTGTGTAGAAAAATAGTGAATGATGGTACGGTGTTCTTTTAAAATCATATCGATGCTGACGTCAGCAGCTAAATTGTCAAAATTACCTTTCATAGTAAATTCATAAACTGATTTAAAAGCTTCATGACACTCTTCTAATTAAAACATACCAAGTTGTATCAGTTATTGTGTTCGAATTATATGACTGATGTATAATGATTTCTTTGGCTTTTAAAGGAAAAAAGGGCTTGGCTGGAATAGTTTCTCTACTTCGGGGACAAATTTCTTATCTGTAATAAACATAATTACATGATCTCCTTGTTCGATCACACTATAATCACTAGCAATAATGACTTCGTCACCGCGAGCTATTGCACTAATTGTAGTGCCTGGTGGTAATTTAATATCACCGACAGTTCGACCAACAACCTTTGACGTATTTTCATCCCCATGAGCAATCGCTTCGATAGCTTCGGCCACTCCACGACGTAATGAGGAAACGCTTACAATATCTGCTTTGCGAACATGGCCTAGCAGAGCGGAAATCGTCGCTTGTTGTGGAGAGATTGCAATATCAATGACACCACCTTGTACTAAATCGACATATGCACCACGTTGAATGAGAACCATGGCTTTTTTAGCACCCATGCGTTTGGCAAGCATTGCAGACATGATATTTGCCTCGTCATCGTTGGTTAGAGCAATAAATACATCAACTTGTTCTATATGTTCTTCAGCTAATAACTCTTGATCGGAGGCATCCCCATAGAAAACAATGGTATCATGTAATAATTCGGCTAGTTCTATAGCTCTTTGCTGATTTCGTTCAATTAATTTAACCCTGTAATCTTTTTCTAGACGTAGTGCAAGACCAGCTCCCACATTACCACCACCTACAATCATAATACGTTTGTAGGGTTTTTCTAAACGTTGAAGCTCACTCATTACAGCACGAATATGTTGTGATGCAGCTACAAAGAAAACTTCGTCACCGGCTTCAATAATTGTAGAACCTTGAGGTCTTATTGGTCGATCCTGACGAAATATTGCTGCAACTCTGGTATTAATATGCGGCATGTGCTCACGAAGTGAGGAAAGTGCATTTCCTACAAGTGAGCCTCCATAATAAGCTTTTACTGCAACAATACTTACTCGGCCTTCGGCAAAGTTAACGACTTGTAAGGCACCAGGATATTGAATTAGTTTATAAATATAATCTATGACAAGTTGTTCTGGTGAAATAAGATAATCAATAGGAATATCATTAGGCAGAAAAAGTTTATCTGCTTCACGAATATATTCTGCTGCGCGTATTCGCGCAACTTTGTTTGGGGTGTTGAATAAGGAGTAAGCAATTTGGCATGCAATCATGTTAGTTTCGTCAGAATTAGTTACAGCAACTAACATATCAGCATCTTCAGCACCAGCTTCTCTTAATACTCTGGGGTAAGAACCATGACCATTGACTACTCTGAGATCGAATTTATCCTGTAGTTGGTGTAGACGGTTGGGATCAGTATCGACTATGGTGATATCGTTATTTTCACCTACCAGATTTTCAGCTAATGTACCGCCAACTTGACCAGCACCAAGAATAATTATTTTCATAGTATTTTCTAACTTATTGCAAACAAATAATTATCTCTATAAATTGTAGAGATATATTACTGTTTAGTTAATCGAGCGTAAAAGAAACCATCACCACCATTTAACTCAGGTATTATTTGTTTTCCCAGACAATCATTTGTCTCTGTTCCCGCGAGTTTTGCATCTGAGTGGCGTTTTAAAAACGAGCTGATTTGCTGGCAATTTTCATCTGGTAGAATAGAACAGGTTGCATATACTAGAGTTCCGTTTTTCTTTAAATATGGCCAGATTGCATCAAGAATCTCAGATTGCAATTGAACTAATTGAGCAATATCTTCCTCGCGGCGTAACCACTTGATATCAGGATGGCGACGGATTACTCCTGTTGCTGAACACGGTGCATCCAAAAGAATGCGGTCGAATTGCAGGTTTTCTGCCCAATGTTCAGGGTGGCGTCCATCACCGGTTTTTACTGTAGCGTGGCAGTTAAGGCGTTGGAGATTTTCTTTTACTCGTTTGATTCTTTGCTCATCAATATCTACCGCTACTACTTGAGATTCTGGTGCTATTTCGAGGATATATGTTGTTTTCCCTCCTGGTGCTGCACAAAGATCGAGAATTTTCTCTCCATTAATGGGTTTTAGTAACTCGACACACTCTTGTGCGGATAAATCTTGGACAGTGACCCAACCTTTATCAAATCCAGGTAATATTGTTACAGGGCAAGGGGAAATTATGCGGATAGCAGAAGGTGATTTGGGCGCTGGTTCTGCATCAATTCCTGATTTATGAAGAAGAGTGAGATATTCATCCCGACTATGGTATATACGATTAACTCGTAACCACATAGGGGGTTTCTTATTATTAGCATAAATAAGTTGTTGCCATTGTTGTGGATAGGCTTTTTGGATTCGAGTTAATAGCCATTCTGGGTGTAAGTGGTGGCTAGGATTATTTTGTGTACATTCCATTAACTGTAGCTGTTGTCTCTGAAATTGGCGAAGAACGCCATTAATTAACCCTTTCAATTGAGAATGCTTCAGAGTTACGGCTCCGTTTACTGTTTCAGCAAGTGCGGCATGGGCTGGAATACGAGTATAGGCAAGTTGGTATATCCCAACCATAAGCAGGTAATGAAGAATACGTTGTTTACCTTTTAATGGTTTTGCCATTAGTTGACCTATTATCCACTCTAGCTGTGGTAATACGCGTAACACTCCGAAAGATAATTCCTGTAATAAGGGTTTGTCTTTATCAGTTATATTTTGTTGCAGTTTGGGTAAGACTGTACTGAGAGATTGTCCTTGATCCAGAACTTGATTGATTGCTTTTGCGGTGATACTTCGCAGATTATATGTGTTTTTCATAGTTAAAAGAGCTGACAAAAGCCAGCATTAAGAGAAAGTTTGTGAGAGAGCTTACAGTATAAAATAGTATTCAGTTGATTTTATTGCCTGGCGTAAACCATTCACGTTTAGAATTAAGTAGATTTGCTGCTGACATTGCTTTTTTACCGGCAGGTTGTAATTGTGTAATGTTCAGAATTCCATCAGCAGTAGCAATATAAATACCTTCTTTGTCTGCTTTTAATACAGTTCCTGGTTCTACCGAAGTTTGTTCTTCAATGGCTTCTGCTTTCCAAACTTTAATAGGTTGTCCTTCCATCTCGAAAAAGCTCATGGGCCAGGGATTAAATGCGCGAATACAACGTTCAAGGTGGGCTGCAGATAGTTCCCAATTTATACGGGCTTCTTCTTTGCTTAGTTTTTCAGCGTAGGTAACCAAATTTTCGTTTTGAGTTTCAGGTTGACTTTTACCTGATATTATTAATGATAATGTTTTGAGTAACGCATCTGGCCCAATATTGGCCAGTTTTTCGTATAAACTGGCACTGGTATCCTCAGGTGTAATAGGGCAGCTTGCTTTATATAGAATGTCACCAGTGTCAAGACCTATATCCATTTGCATTATTGTTACGCCTGTTTCTGTATCACCGGCCCAAAGTGAGCGTTGAATAGGGGCTGCACCTCGCCAACGTGGTAGTAGGGAACCATGTACGTTTAGGCAACCTAATTCTGGAATATTTAAAACGACCTTGGGAAGGATCAATCCATAGGCAACAACGATGAGAACATCAGGTTGTTGTTTTAGAATCCATTGTTGGTTTTCTTCTGAGCGTAAAGTAGCTGGCTGAAAAACGGTGATGTTACGTTCCTCTGCCAGTACCTTTACAGGACTGGGTGTCAGTTTTTTACCTCTTCCTGCCGGTCTATCTGGTTGAGTTAGAACGCCAACCACCTCATGCGGAGACATTAACAAAGCCTCTAGATGGCGTGCTGCAAAATCAGGTGTTCCAGCAAAAACAATACGTAAAGAATCAGACACGTTTATTTCCTGTATTAATATAATTTACTTGGTTCGGGCTTTTTGTTTATCCAGTTTTTCTACTTTCTGGCGTATACGTTGGCGTTTCAGTGGAGATAAGTAATCCACAAAAAGTTTACCAATTAAGTGGTCCATCTCATGCTGAATACAAATTGCGAGTAAGCCATCAGCTTGTAATTCAAATGGTTGGCCATTGTAATCTAGGGCTTTAATTTTGACTTTTTTGGCTCGTGGCACCAGTGCTCGTTGTTCAGGAATAGACAAACAGCCCTCTTCGATCCCCGTTTCACCACTTTTTTCCAGTAATTCTGGGTTGATCAGAACGAGACGCTCATTACGTGTTTCTGATACGTCAATAACAACAATACGCTGATGAATATCAACTTGTGTTGCTGCCAAACCGATACCTTCTTCTGCATACATAGTTTCAAACATATCATCAATGATACGTTGAATCTCTGCATCAACTGTTTCAACAGGCGTTGCAATAGTGCGAAGCCGCTCGTCTGGGTAATGTAATACTTGTAATACTGACATATATGTTTAGATCTGCATCCAAAATGTTAATGGTATTCTATGTCTATTCTAGACATTTCCCGTTTAGATTGACAGTATCGATTGCTAATTGAGCAGTTTAGTTTTGTCCGTCAATCTTAGCTAGGATGACAACATGGAAGCTATGGAAGTATGGTTGCGAATGAAGATGATTTCTCATTTGGCAACAGAGAGAGCAGCAAATGTTGCAGAAAAATTATTATATTCCGGGAGTCGTTATCTCACTGTGTTGAAAGATAGTGGATTATCGCCAGCACAATGTCTGCAATTTACTAAAGTAAATAAAATCTTATTAGCTTCATGCCTTAAGTGGTTGGAACAGCCAGAGCACCATTTATTGACATATTCTCACCCTTCGTATCCACCTCTATTAAAGCAGATACATACCCCTCCGCTTGTGCTTTTTGTGGCAGGAAAACCAGATATTCTTTTAAAGAAGCAGGTGGCGATGGTAGGGAGCAGGACAGCAAGCTATTATGGTGAGAAATGGGGAAGAATTTTTGCAAGTGAACTAGTTGGATATGAGTTAGTTATTGCTAGTGGTTTAGCTATCGGTATTGATGGTATTTGTCACCGAGCTGCATTGGATAGTGGAGGTAAAACAGTAGCTGTATTAGGTAGTGGGCTTGGTCAGATTTATCCTCATAGACACGGATCATTAGCAAAGCAAATTGAGGAGAATGGTGCTCTTGTTTCTGAGTTTTTTCCGGATACTCCACCACGTGCAAAAAACTTTCCTAAAAGAAATCGGATTATCAGTGGATTAAGCTCAGCAGTGATTGTTGTAGAAGCAGGCCAAAATAGTGGCTCGTTAATTACTGCTCGCTGTGCTCTTGAGCAAGGAAGAGATGTATTTGCATTACCAGGGCTTTTGGGGAGTTCAGTGAGCGAAGGCAATCACTGGTTAATAAAACAAGGTGCATATTTAGCTACAAATGCAATGGATATTGTGGAACATGTTTACAGTTCATTACAATGGTTGAATATGGAAAGAGCGGAGGAAGAAATCAAACCGCAGTTTGAGCAAACTGAGTTGCCATTTACTGATGTGCTAGTTAACGTAGGCGCTGAAGTAACACCTGTTGATATTATTGCTCAGCGTTCTTCATTGCCTATAACTGAGGTCATGACAAAGCTCCTTGAGTTGGAATTACTGGGTAAGGTGACTATGGTTGCTGGTGGTTATGTGCGTGTGAGTTAAATTAACTGAATTTCCAGAGTCCTGTTCAACGTCATATGAGAATGAGTTTTTGAGTGAAAATAGTATGGTAAAAATGGTTCCTTTCTCCACTGATGAAACTAAATATTGCCCTGAATGTGGTTCTGTGTTGGTTATGCGTAATGGTATCCATGGCCCATTTCTTGGATGTTCTGGTTATCCATCATGTCAATATATTCGTCCATTAAAAGGGCAAAGTGATGGTCATGTGGTAAAAGAACTTGAAGGGCAGCTATGTCCCGCGTGTGGAGTCAATTTGATTTTGTGCCAAGGGCGTTATGGAATGTTCATTGGCTGTAGTCGTTATCCTGAATGCGAACATACAGAACTAATTGATAAACCGGATGAGACGTTAATATCCTGTCCGCAATGTAAACAAGGACAACTACTCCAAAGGAAATCACGTTTCGGAAAAATTTTCCATGCGTGTAACCGTTACCCTAATTGCCAGTTTGTATTAAATAATAAGCCAATTGAGGGGAAATGTGAGTTTTGTTCTTATTCGTTGTTGGTGGAAAAACGTACATCACAAGGTATAAAGTTATTTTGTGCCAGTAAGTTGTGTGGAAAACGGCAAATAAATTAAGCAGAGTAATAAAATGAGCAATGAAGCATCACCTGCATTTGAGAATGTATTAACTGCATTAAAAGCAGAAAAAGTGATTGCCTATCCGACTGAAGCTGTTTTTGGACTTGGATGTGATCCTGATAGTGAAAAAGCAGTAAATGAACTGCTTATATTAAAGAAGCGTCCTTGGCAGAAAGGGTTGATTCTTATCGCAGATAATTATGAACAATTACAACCATATCTTGATGATAAACTTCTGACAGAAGAGCAAAAAAAAGCTATGTTTGCTTGTTGGCCAGGGCCTGTAACCTGGGTGATTCCTGCCAAATTCAGTGCACCTAAGTGGTTGACAGGGCAATTCACTACCTTGGCTGTCAGAGTTAGTGATCATCCTTTGGTGAAACAGTTATGTACTTTTTATGGGAAACCATTGGTGTCGACCAGTGCAAATTTGAATGGCCTTGAACCATGCAGAACAGCAGAAGAAGTTAGACAACAGTTTGGAGATAAGCTTCCTATATTAAACGGAGGTGTTGGAGGTCGGAAAAACCCTTCAGAAATTCGGGATGCTTTAACTGGTGAGCTTTATCGTCAAGGATAAGGGGAGATAAATATGGATCAATTTGCTGTCTTTGGTAATCCTGTTGCGCATAGTAAATCTCCGCGTATCCATCAGTTATTTGCTAGACAGACAGGTATTGAGCATCGTTATGGAAAAATTCTGGTGCCGATAAGTAAATTTCAAGAGGCATTGGATACATTTCTTAAACAGGGAGGTATAGGAGCCAATATTACTGTGCCATTTAAAGAGCAGGCATTTATTCGGGCAAATGAGTTGACTGAACGGGCAAGACTCAGCGGGGCAGTTAATACTTTGAAATTACTTAATAATAATCAATTGATTGGTGATAACACGGATGGTATAGGGTTATTAACAGATTTGATGCGACTTGGGTTTATCACTCAAGGACAACATATTTTAATCATTGGAGCTGGTGGCGCTGCCAGAGGTGTTTTATTTCCATTATTAGAATTTGGTTGTAAAATTACAATTACAAACCGCACGTTTAGTCGCGCTATACAGGTTGCTAATAATTTTTCGGCAATAGGTAATATTTGGCCTGTTGAGATGAAAGCACTTAATAGTCCTGAGTTTGATCTCATTATCAATGCGACTGCATCTGGTATTAATGGTGAGATTCCTACTATATCTCCATTCATGTTTAATGAGAATTGTGTCTGTTATGATATGTTTTACCAGGCTGATTTGACGCCCTTTATTTCCTTTGCCAAGAAGCATGGTGTTTCTCGTTATGCGGATGGGCTGGGGATGTTAGTGGGGCAAGCTGCTCATTCATTTAAATTATGGCATGGTGTATTGCCTGAAGTTTCACCTGTGTTGCTAACATTGGAACAGGAGTTACATTCGTGAATCAATCTATCCAATTTCCTGATAGAGAAGAGTGGAGTGAGCAAGAGCAGATAGTCGTTTTTCCCGCATTGGTAAATGGATTATTGGTTCAATGTGTTATAAGTGCCAAGGAGCTTTTATACCGTTATGGGACGGAAGATCATCATCCACTAAGCCTTTTTCGACAAAATCGTTGGGATATAGAAGAGGAATTCGAATTAGTAATTAATAACGAGGATGATGATCATTTGGGACGTTACATATTACCTTCCTGCAAATAGTTATTTTTCAAGCTAACGTAATGGCCTGCTGAATAACATAGTCCTTTTAATTCTTCGGGTTTTAGTTTTCTGACCTGGCGGGCAGGGCTGCCAATATAAAGGTACCCACTTTCTAATATCTTGCCTGGGGCTACTAGGCTGCCTGCGCCAATAATAACGTTATCTTCAATCACTGAACCATCAAGTAGGATGGAGCCCATACCGATGAGTACTTGATTACCGATAGTGCAGCCATGAAGTATAACTTTATGCCCGATAGTGACATCATCTCCCACAATTAAAGGAAAACCATCAGGATTGTCTGTTGTTTTGTGTGTCACATGTAATATAGAGCCATCTTGAATGTTAGTACGTGTACCAATAGATACATAATTAACGTCCCCACGGATGACAACTAAAGGCCATATACTGACATCATCAGCAAGTCTAACATCACCAATGATTACACTAGATGAATCTAGCATAACGTTCTGACCAACTTTGGGCTGAATATCAAGGTAACTGCGTAACGTTTCGGACATGTATACCTCTGATGAAAAAATGGAGATTTACTTTAAATAAGATTTTAGTGAGGAAAATACCAGTATGCAATGAAAGAAACTTGTTGAATAGGGCTATGATGGTCGAAAATTTACTCAAAAAGAACAAGGATTCGCCTGTTGATGGTGGGTGTGAAAAAAAAGTATTGTATAAAAATCTGAGCTCCCTATAATGCGCCACCACTGACCGACACAACGCTGATAAACATTGTGAGGTCGGGCAGAGGAAGCGACAATAAGCGCTTGACTCTGCGGGTGAAAAGCGTAGTATACGCAGCCCGGCTGAACGAGAATATCATTTTTTAATTCGGCCTGCTCTTTAACAATTAATCAGACAATCTGTGTGGGCACTCACAAGACCGTATCACAAAAAAATACGTTTTAAAGTCTTGAAGAGTGAACAACAGTTAATTCATTACGAACTAATTAATCAGTGAAATTCTTTGAGCATCAAGCTTTGAATTGAAGAGTTTGATCATGGCTCAGATTGAACGCTGGCGGCAGGCCTAACACATGCAAGTCGGGCGGTAACAGGAAAGCGCTTGCGCTTTTGCTGACGAGCGG
>NZ_CAWNXG010000056.1:0-25204 GCF_963878145.1 Photorhabdus sp. S10-54
AATAAGTCACCGCTTGTATTGCATATAAGCCCGTATCTGCGTTCCACGCTACATCGCGTGGAACACTACCTGTTGATCCGAGCTTAAACGCCCCCACATCCCCGGCACTCAAACTGATATCCCCGGTCAGCGCCTTGCCGTTCACTTTCCGGCTGCTCGGTACGGCACTATTCGCCTTATTCACCGTCTCCACCAATCCGAGGTTTTTCACAAACGCGTTTTTATCGGGAATGTCTGCGCCGTTTTGGGATTTCTTTAAGAAATCAGATTTTGAATATTCCACCTCTAGCCAAATTCCATTGTCTAACGGACCATTCGGGCTTATATTTGAGTTCGCCGACAGTGCAACCCAGTTTTTTCCGCCATAATTTACCAGCGCCCCTTTTGTATATTTTGCGTCAGGGAACCAAGCTAGCGCTCCGCTATTTTGGATTTCAAGCAGAGCCTCATCTAAACGATTGTGCCACCAGTTTTCCCATTTTGCCTCTGGCGGATCTTCTGATGCTCCACCAGCCCAGCCACGCTCAATTAATGCATCACCGGGTTTTTCAAATTGAGCCGGATTGCTGGCCCATATTTTATTAAAACTGTCTTTTCTAGCCATTTATTACCTCGATTATGCGTATGCACCAACCCCATAAGGCTGTGCGTCATAAGTACCTTTATACGCAAAGGGGTGATGATTAACCCTGACTAAATGGGCTTTCACTCCCTGCGGCCTAGGTATTAAATCAAACATTTCAATCAATACACGAATATTTGCAGCGATAGCTTTATCTATCCAAATTGTTTTCATTGTCATATCCTGCCCGTCAATAATTGCAGAATTAACATTAAAAATATAATCAACAGCACTCTTCACATCATCTATTGTTGCTATTGAGTTATTTTTCTGTATTTTCGACTTAATTAGTATCCGGTACATAAAATCAGACACTGGAGCTATTTTAATTTGCTCGCCGGGAGATTTGTAGGGTGCAATGTTATATGGCTGTGCCCCACCGGTGCCATTATATGCAAAAATAGAAACAAAGTCAGTACGGATAAGTGGCCGTTCTGCAAATCCCGCAATTCTTCCGCATATATCTAATTGATCTCCCTCGGCTCTGTCTATATCAAGAATATTATTTATTTTTTCTATTTGGTCCTCAATAGAAGATTGAGCAATATCAGGTAGTGCAGTTATCCATTCGATAAGTTTTGGTGAGTTTTTATATTGCCAATAAATTCTAGATAACGCTTTCTTTTTATGGTCATACATACACCACCTCTATATTATCAGTGGCAAATACACCGAGCTGATTAAATTTAACATTCACTACTCCTCTCGTTTCATCCCAAGATTTACCTACGGTGATTGAATTTACAAACCCGTCGCCAGCAATTATATAATTTACCGGTGTGAATATTCTTCCTGCTCCAACACTTTCACCGATTCTAAAACCAAGTTTTGAGAATCCTCTGGTTTCATCAAATCCGTAAGTTGTATAATGAACAATCGCACGTTTTATATTTTCGTCATCAAATTTACTGTTACTCGATATCTCGACACGAACATAAATAGGAACAAGTTCCGGCCTAAAAAATGTCACTGATACAGGGTTCCCTAATGGGGTTTTTGTATCCTCAGTAATTTTATTGGGAAATGTGTTATATTTATTTAACCCACAACCGGGATTCTTTTTTGCTGCAATAGCGTTGATAATATCATTGACTGAACCCCCATCGACAAATATTGCCATTGAGTGTTCTTTCACTCCGTTTTCATCAACTTGACCATTGTCATTTTCATAAATACGGGCTTGCTTTACCTCATCTATATTAACAAGCGCAGCATACATATTATCAACTTGATTTGAGCCGGGCAAAGCTACAGATTCATTACGACGTATCCGAAAAGCATTATCTGATTCAATGTCTCGTCCGGGTGATTCTGACGTTTCATTGTTAACAGCCGTTACACCGCCGATCGGAGTAGCAATAATGGTTAAAGTACCAATATTGGCTGTTTGTGATCCCGATATAGTACATGTCACATTGACTGTAGCGCTTCCATTCTCATCTATCGTTACGTTATTATCTGTGGACCACAACGTATTAGTGATTTTATTACGAACAAGTGTCTCAGAGGGAATGAGTGTAGCCGGAACGCCTTTAAAAATTACCGTTGATGTGGAAAATGTGGCCTTATTACGCTTAATACCCGCAAATGCAGCTATTCTATCTAGTTGCTGCCCTACTGCGGAATTCGGATCTGCTGAGTGATAAGCAGCAATAACCCCCTCGTCGAGATTAGCTAATGTTTCACACCACGCCGCTATCGCTAGTCCATCAGGAGATTCAGGGTTGATATTCCAGCCGTCATCTATAGCCAAATAACGCTGACGCATCACAGTTAAATATTCATTCAGCGTCTGCCCCTTTGCGCCATTTCTCGTTATTTCAGCCATTAAACAAGCTCCTCATTGAACAAGAATTCAAATTGTTCATTGTTGATATCAATCAATGATGCATAAATCGTGATTTTCCGATTTTGCATATCAGTTTTAAACTCGAATTTTGTTAACCCCAATACACCCGGCGCGGTGATAATGCGCTCTTTAACATTAGCAGCGGCAATATCCAGTGAGGTTTTCCCTAATATGCTCTGAAACCACGGCGTACCCTCCGTGATGTTTAAGAAGTATTCACCCAAGAATAAGCGAAGCCTTCTAATAATTGCCTGTTTTGTTGCTTCTTTACTTGTTGCAAATTGGGTGCCGTGCGTGACGATATCACCATCCATAAAATTTCGTATCATGCGATCCCCATCAAAAAAGGCCCTGACAGGTGCCAGAGCAAAGAGGTTGGCAAATGCTATCTTTGGAGTTCTCACACAACAAAGAAGGTAAAACTTAATGACAACAAAAATCTCATGCCCGAAGTGCGGCAACGAAATCATTAAAGCGACTGCCAAAATCAACTCTCTGGATGATATGAGTGATACCGTTTGCATTAATTGCGGTCACTCTATCGATAAAGATGAGGTCGTCGCTCAGGCCAAGAAGCACGCTATCGAACTTATCAGGAAAGCCATTAGGAAACCTTGAATTCACTAGCTTTGTTAACTCACTCAGTTTTTCTTCAATTAGGATGGTGTCGATAAGTATCTGCACCACCCTTTTCTCATTATCAGTTGTCATTACTGTGGCCCTCGTGTTGTACTGTTACCAGATTGGACACCGCTATGTACGTGTTTACCGAACTCAATACCTTCAACAGACAAACCGCCCTGATTAACTGTGGTTCTACCGTTAAGCGTGGTTTTGCCGCTATTTGTGAACTCTGGGCCATTGTATGTCATGCCTGAATTTGTCAGTGATAATGATGTTCCACCGACTGACAGTGTTATTCCATCATCGGTCATATGAATGCGCACAGAACCCGATCGGTTACTCATACCCATGCCTGATGTTGGCAAACCGGGGATGACCGTTTGCATTGATCGATAGCCGGGTGAAAAAAAGGCATCCGTGGCGCTGAACATTCTCATTTCGTGAGGTGCTACAGGCCCACCCTGATCTATCCATGTATCAATGGCTCGTTGACTAAAATGAATTAAACCCTCGGTTCCCGGTGATAACTCATGAAATAACACCCATTCTTTAGTTCCAGAAAAATGAACGGGAACATTGCTAATGACAGGCATTGTAATAAATTCATTGTCTATCTTTCGCTGAATGCCGCATTCAATTTGTGCTCGTTGATTTACCGGATTATAAGAAACAATTTTCCCCGGCAAGCAGATCATTAACGGTGATAATGCGGATTTTTTAAACTCTTTCATTGCCTCCAGCATGGGATTCAATTTTGAGTCTATGATTTTCATCAAATTACCCCTTAAGCAATAATGCCTTAATCGTGGTTTTCCATGTGTCGTGATAGAAGTCACCCTGATGTGCAATACTTAATACTGAAAATCTACCGGCTGTAAGAAGGTCTTTGTAGGGTGTTGTATACATGCCACTGAAATTAAATTGATCATACATCCGATAAACCTCTATCCAGTCAGCCGGTCTAATCAAATGATTAAGCTTTATATCAACTTCTAAAGACTGTAAGTAAACTCTCGGTATCCCTTCCATGCCATTAAGAGATGATATTTTATGTGTAACATGTTCTCGTGATGCTTTATTTCTGATAACGACTAATTTTGTACTTTCAAAATTATACTTAAAATCAAATGCTTCTGATAGCTCGGTTAAAAATGTTACAGAATTTACGCCCGGCGCAGTCATCCCTTTAATTGCTAACGGTAAATCAGAAAAATCTCCCACTACTTCCAAAGTCGTTCCAAATGTTTCTGCAACATCCTTTATAATTTCTAAAATGGGTGTATTCTCCCCCCAGGACTTATTGATATACGCATTAACCCATTTTCTAAAGAATGACCGACAATAAAATCTTATATAGGTATTTACACCATCCCGACCCGTCTCAAAGTTATTTATTTCACCTTTGAATATAACGCCGATATCATCACCATAACCGGCAGACAGAGAAACTGAATCATATTCGTTATAAATTCGGCTTCTTGTCGCTGCTGATACACCATATACGGTGATACGTCCGAGTGCGTCATGATTGTTTGGTATCCCTTCTATATTAAACGTAATCTGCATCGGTGGACTAAAAACAAGGTCTTCTCCACCACTGCTTGATTTTATGACTAATTTATAATTTCTTCCAAACAGATCACCATTCATATCGGATACCACTTTAACTGATTTTTAATACCCAAGTTACTGATAGTTGGAGTTTCCCCTTCAAGAACAATTTTCCCAATATCCGTATTTAAATCAGCAAGCAAATTCACGCCAACGTGCAATGCCCGGCCTAATGCCATAGGACTATTATCAATGTTAATAATATCAACAACAAAATATCCATATCGAGTCAACCAACTTAGATAAAAGACCAGTTGATGATTATTTAGTGTGACAGAAAATTTTTGGTAGGCTGCATTTCTTGTAAGAGGAATAATATTCATTGCAATAAAACCTCACCATGATTAATAGTTGCTTGGCCCTGAGTGCTGGCACTGTCACCAGCAGGGAGATTGGCATTAATCAGTGATGCATCCTTGTTTTTTCCATCTTTGTTAATAATCAAAAGTTGACGCATTTCAACAACTAATTCCAGACCCTCTTGATTCTCTGTATTTGTTACCTGCCGGGTATTTGTAATAATCATATTCGCGTATGACGCACTTTTTGCACCAATGACAGTCATTACAGTACGATTACGCTGTAGCTCCCTGATCTTATCAAGAATATTCATTGATCGTTTCGTTCCATATTCACCAGCAATGCCAAACCCTACAGAAGCACCCAAGCCAGCCAATGCCGCAATCCCCCCTGGTAGTACTGACGCAGCCAACCCGGTAGCAGCGCCCGCGCCCATACCTAAAATACCGGAATATTCACCAGCCTCTGCTATCAAAGCCTTTATCGGATTATCTGACAGCGCGACAGTCATAGTGACATATAACGGGCGTGTAACTGCATTGTCATTCGCTGTCATCGCATTCTCTAACGGATACTCGCTAACATCCGTCCGCATTTCTGATGATTCTTCAAGAACTGCGTCAAAAAAAATCCCGCCAATTTCCGGGCGGGATTTGGTAAAAATTCCAACTATGCTCATTGTGCTGTTGTCCTCACTGATACTGCTAATTCGTTACATGCGTCACTAATACATTGCTGTACTATTTCCTTGGTTTTTTCGGGATTACCAGCTTCGTTTACTGTCACATTTGCGTTAACAGTGGCGTGAATTGGGGCGCTATTGCTTTCAGATTTAGACTTTATAGGTGTTGGCACCGTGTTTCTGCGAGCATAGTAATCCTCCATAGCCAGTGAATAATCACCGACTTTTCTCACGTAATCCTCTGTCTTTGGGCCCCACTTCTTCCTATTAGTACCACCGTGATGATGTGCTACAGCCTCTTCCATGCTTTCACCTTTATTCAGGCGTTGGCGTAATTGCATTGCAGCAGCATTTATTGACTCATCGGGATTAAATTGATCTATTCCTAAAGAGTTTGCCGTTGCATCAATATATTGCATAATCCCTTTAGCTCTCCCGCTGTCTGTAGGTTTTCCGATAGCATTAGGATTAAATCCTGATTCTTGTTTTGCCATTCCCAATAAAACACTGACTGGAACATTATATTTTTTTGACGCTTGAGAGAATGATTCAGCTAATTGCTCACGCTGAGATGAACTATTGACACCCGACATTGTTAAATAATTTTTGATGTAATCCATATTATTCATTGGATCATTGCCGGGGATGTCCATTGCATTTGGATTGACTGAGCTTACTTTATGTTTAATTTTGGTTGGTGTTGATTCATCTTGACGATTGAACCAATCATTTATGTTCTTATAAAACAGCCAGTCAGGTAATTTAATCCCCCAATTTTCTTTTACATCTTTCTCATCCCAATCCCACATATCCTTCTCAATTACTTCATTAATTGCATACCCAGTTATTCCAGCTCTGATAAGTGATTTAAATCCTCCCATCTTACCAAATATTCCACTAACTCCCTTTGATGCCGCAATAGCGGTTATCCCTATGGCCATAGTCTTTAGGAGGGGCATAGCTTCATCAAGTTTTTCAATAATTCCTTGTTTATTATCAATAAGCCACTTATCGGCTCGATTAGCTAAACCAGTGATACTTGCTGTAAGAGGTCCGCTCAATTCACTAGCTAAGCCATTTAAATTGGTTGTTAACTTTTGAACGGCATCATTATATTCATTTGCTATTTTTATTGACTCTGGGGTTATTATTTGACCACGTTTATTGTATTCATTGAATTGTTCCTGTATCCAGTTTGGCCCCTTAGAAAACACATCTTGTTCAAATTTATTTAACCCTAATTCATTGCTAAATACCCTCTTCTGATCTTGAGTCATTTTGGGCATGTTTTTAGCAGCCCACATCATAGCCGAATGAGGATTATCCGTGTTAATCAATTCATAGGGATTAATACCGACTTGCCTAAGAGCCTTTTCACCAATTTGGCCGTCTTTAGCTTTATCTCTGAGGTGATTAAATTTTTCAATTGTACTCATTGCATCCTGCACTTTTCCACCCATCTGCTCATATGCATAACCCCAACGCAATACATTGTTAGGATCAATAATATTACGACGAGAGAATCTATCTATTTCAGAAACAAAACCAGCAAAATCGCGTGTTAGTTTATCAAAGCCAAATCCAGCGGCTACAGTAGCAGCTAACTGCATCATATTGTCAGTAACGCCTTTAAATGCGGCGTTAGCCATATCAAAGCTCTTTTTGTCTGTTTCCAGACCAAGTGATACAAGTAGAGAATCAATTGTTTCAGCCATTGCGACCTCATTTTTAGATATAAAAAAACCCGCTCAAAGCGAGTTTTACTCTTATTAAGACGATTACATGTACTCAAGCATAGTCATGGAGTTATCTTTCTTTGAACAATTAAGGACTGCTCCATCAATACTTGAGTAAATAACCCCCACTATAAAATTTTTTTCTTCACGCTCAATTACAGAGACATAATTTTCATTATTATGGAATTTATAAAATATTTTTTTACATGCTTCAAATGACTCTATTTTCTTGCTCCCATCATCAGCGCTTAGCATTTCGGGTTTTTTACCCGAATCAACCATTTTTCTTATTTCATTTATATTAATACTGACTTTTCCAACAAATGGATTACCTGACACGTCAAACGAAAACATCTTTTCGCCATTGTAATTCCATCCATAATTACTCACCTCAGCTTCAATGTGTACATTCTTTGATAACTTTATACCTTCAATGTCTATTCTTTTTAACCTAACATTGATAATTTTCGGATCTCTAGTGCTCAAGGCAATGTACTCTGATGCTGGTCTGCCATTGAGTTTAATCCTGACAATGCAATCATCCCTGCATACAAACCGTCCACTTGGTATTTGCAAATACATAGACAATATACCAGCGTATCTTTGCAACTGGAGCGTTGCTATTCCATTATCAGTGGTTGCTGTTTCTATGTGAAATCTATCGGTTTTATCCATTTTAAATGAGTGACTCCATTTTTCTTTTTTATATTCTATTGAGTTATTATTTATGGGTTCCTCTTTAAAAAAACCGAACAATAAAAGAAAAAAATACAGAACTCCAAAAGCGAATGCGGCTCGTAACAGCCTACTGATTAATAGTTTCACACCTCACCCCCAGCAGATAATATTTAGAAATATCCTATCACCAGTTTACACCATGAACACCATCCGTCAGGATGTAAAAAAACCGCACTTAAGCGGTGTATATGAAAAACCCACACTTGGCGGGTTTATTCTATTCTTTCGGTATCGGTAATTCGTTTTTGGAAATGATTGCCAGTCTATTTTGATAATGCTCTGGGTCTCCCCAAAGCCACATCTCCTGGCGGCTAACATCATCTTGGGTCAGAATCTTGCGCAATTCGCAGGTGATCATATCATAGGCATAGACATACATATTATATGTTAGTGCGTCATACATTCTATCTTGCCAGAAAGCCATACCATCAGTGGTCTGGTTCATATCCGATACAATCACATTGTACCACTCAATTAAGTAATCAAAAAACACCCTGCCAGCTAAATCACGTAAAGCCGCTCGATGTTGAGGGGTTCTAATGCGCCAAACGAGGATTTGAGTTACGGGGCGACAATTTAATACGACGTCAGGCTGTATAACCACACGGTTATAATAAGCAACCTCTTTGGATACATCATTGATCAGAGCTAATTCAAAATGAGATTGACTAATCTTATCTCCCAACCGGCCATCAACACGAACCATGCGATAACCAGGCACTAGTGTTAACCCGTTTATCTGGGAAGTCATATCACTGCCATTCATCAACGCAGCGTAGAGGGCGTGATTATCTGAGCTCTCGTTCAGATGAACGAAAACCTCATTAACCTTTTCAGGATTTACCAATCTTTTTGGCATATATCCCCCTCAAATAGATGATTATCGGTTATCAAATTGATATATAGCTGCGGCTATACTAGCGCCATTGAACCCCTAGTTCAACTGGTTTCACAACCAAAATTGTATTCTTATTGTTCTGTGATGTATCAAAATGTTTCAGATTTAAGCCATCCTTGGCTTTGGGCTTAGAACGGACTATTAGGAATTCTCAGACTGTGCAATACTCGCCAGTCATTATCAATAAACGATGCACACTCAATATGTGCTGTCTCTCTTTCCAGTAAGAGCCTGACTATGTTCGTGTTTCGTGGATATTCACGTGGCATTGAATAGTATTTACCTGCAAGCCTGTGTTCTGCCGCTTGAAGAATGGGATAAACATCAGATATTGAACTAATCATCTCGACAGCATTTCTCCATAACCAGCAAAGGCTACACAGCTCATCATCAGTGAATTGAGTTTTATGAGGTGCTGGTAACTCCTGTTGTTTGCCAAGAAACTCACCTTCAAGCACCAGCTTATGAACATACTCGATAGCTTCGGGAATTCTCTCCGCTGGTAATTGATCAATGTGAGTAATGTTAAACCGTTGATGAATGAAACTGTAAGCTTCTGGATACATCATCCCGCGTTTGCCCACGAGCATGTTAACAGCATCACGTAATGGGGTGCGTTCATCTGTTGTGGTTTTTGCTGATGCTGTAGTCGGGGCAACATCTTTCTGGTTAAAGTAGAAATCTTCCAGTGCTTCGAATACATCCCAAGCTTTGTCGGTGTCGAGCATTTTAGCATGGCGGGCTGCCCCGCGTTCTGTCCATAGTGTTAACGCTCTGACATTCCTGGCAATTTTCACAGACTTACTTTGAGTAAGTTCGCGCTTTAACTCCCTAAGCTCTTCGCCTTCAAGTTTAAAGTAATGCTTCCCGGCAATAAAACGGTCTGCATTACGAGAGAAATTAACTTGAATATTGATAATTTCAGTCCCATACAATTTAGCTAGCAACTCAGTAGTAATTACTGGAATGCTGTTATGGGTAATAACAGGCAAATTTTCAGCATTGATAGTGTTATGCATTTCATTAATTGCTATACTTGACATGTTAGTTCCTTCGTAAAAAACTGACGATCTAGAAGCCTCAACGGTTGCCGCCGTTGGGGTTTCGCTTTTACTACCCTTGCATTCTTTCATCATTTTTCAAGCTCCAAACTAATCGCTGGATGATTGCGGAATTTAAAGATAACCCCTCTTCCGAAGCTTTTTGCTGAATTGCTGACTTAACCCTTTCAGGCATACGTAAAGTAAAGTGCTCGCTACAGCGTTGTGTATATAATGAATCTTTCACTATCTTAGTCTCCTTTTATCAACATGACACCAATTTGGTGCTAGAACCAATTTACCACCATTTAAAATGATGTCAAGTTGGTGCTATCATTTTCTCATTATGCGTTCGAGTAAGAGTGAATAGATATGGTCATGAAAAAATATCCAAGCCAAGAAATGGAGCGTTTTAATGTTCGCCTACCCGCAGGAATGCGCGACGCAATAGCTGAGAGAGCTGAGAAACACGGCAGATCTATGAATTCTGAAATTGTTCAGATTCTGCAAGATGTACTTAATGGCCCTGATACAGTGTTTTGGGAGCATACGCTTAAGGATATGAAGGAATATCCTGAGATTTTCGGGCCTGGATTTGCAACGATAGAAGCTCGATTAATTGAAGAATTTAAGCCCATAATGGAAAGGGCGTTTGCCATAGCCTCCGAATTAGCCAAAAAGGAAGTAGCCAAAAAAGCCCCATAAGGGGCTTTAAGCTATATTTATGGTATTAAATAACTACATTATCACACTCAAGAGATGCTATCTTTGTCGCTCAAATTACTTCCACAATGCTTACATTTCACAGCATCATGAATTATTAACTCGCTACAATACTTACACTTCTTTTTTTCTATGCGGTCTGGAAGTAATCCGATTAAAAAATTTATTAAAAACCAAGCTATAGCATTAATTATCAAAACAACAATAATACCGGCAACTCCTTCTATCTCTGGCACCCCCAGAACAAAGGACGCTGTAGCCAGTAGATAAGATATTATTATGTATGACAGAATTATTAGAGTAGCACCCAACCCTATCGGCCACCCCTTTTCACTTGCTTTTTTTGATGTGGATTTCCAAGGAACTATTACAAATGCATAAATTAACACTATGAGTACAGCCGCAATAATCACATTCAAAATGCTAATGCCACCCATTTCCTACTCTCTGCTATACATAATCAATACTCACATAATAGCAGGGGATTGATGCAAAACAACGCAAAAAACCGCATAAGCGGCTTAAGTACAAGGACTCGAATTTGGTCAAAAGGGCGCTTGAGAGCCATGCTCAACAACAAGAGATGGCGGGGATTGCTCCCCGCCGTTGCTCTTACTTGGTTTCGTAATCCATGAAAACAGCAACCTCCGTTTGACCGCTTCGGATGCGAACCTCACAGAGGTCCTTTCTCGTGATAAGTACAGCCGCTAAAGCGGTGATACAAATAACGATGGCGATAAATATCGCTTTTTGCTGTTTCATGGTTAGCGTCTCCTTGCCTTTCGGCGTGTAAGAGGCTAATCTTATGTTGCTAAGCATTAGATGGGCCTCAAATTGATTGAAAGATCATTTGGGGCTTTCTTCTATCCGCTCCAGCACGCCAGAGACAGATAGTCTCAAGCGCCCGCCCAAAATATACCAAAGTGAAATATATATATCCATACATATATCGTAGGGTTATGCTGCCAGTCTATGCAGTTCTTCAAGCAGTGGTCGCTTGTGATTCTTTTCGTAAAGGCCCGTCAGAGTGCTTTTACGCTGTTCATAATCCCATCCCATAGAGATGAAAACAGTGTTGGCTCTCTGCAACTCAGTGACACAGCGGATCTGCTCTGGTGTTAGATAGTCGCGGATAGGCTCTTTCTTGTCGATTTCATGATGAACTCTGAATTTTACCGCTGTCATACCCAAAGCTATCCGGTTAATCAGATCGGCCTCATTGCTGAAATGGCGAGGGAGAATATCTTTCCCTAAGTCTTCTCGTGATTTCTTGATGGCATCTGTCATGGGTTTATATTCCAAACGGGATGTATTACGATCCATCTTCTTAGATGCTAACTCGCCACGCATACGGAAGAATTCAGAAACCAACCGCTTTTTGAATGCCCGGACAATATCGTTGTTACGCATGTATGTAATGAGTAAGGTCGTTTGCTGTTCATTAAGTAACGCAACACGAAGTGGCTTACCTCCAGACTTGCGGATTTCAAATCCGATAGTTCCAAACTCCTCAAGATCAGCTTTGTTCCTATCAACCAGTTTAATTATGGTGTCATGTTCACGCTCAACACCATCAGCAATGGCTACAGTATTGGTTACGAGGTCAAATTTTTTAATTTCTACTAATTGCATGGTGTCTTACCTGCTCAAAAATGAACCTTAGTCACACAGGAATACCAGCCCTTGAAGGTACACCAACCACTGGCACCCTCTAAGGCTCATTTGTGAATAGATTCAAGGTTTATGATTGCACGTGTGAAGTGCCAGAAAGAAAAAACCCCGGCGAATGCCAGGGTGTTAAGTGTGGTTATTGAGTGCGCGTTCCATGCTATCGACTAAATCATCCATCACGGCATGCATGGCGTGTACATCATCGATAGTGTAAGTGCCATCTAGCATATCAGACCATTTCGCTAGCGGCGGACAGGCATCGCCGGCCCCCGTACAGGGCCGCCAGAGAAACCAGTTAATTTCGGGGTTTAATGTCGCTGTTCCGCTTCTGCGCCGTTTTCGCTCCCTGCGCTGAGCTTCCAGAAAGGGCCAACATTTTCCTTTAGCACTTTACCCAGTAACACCAGGTAATTCTGCACTTCATCCTGGAAAAGGTTTTCAGCAACAGGCACATTGTCAGCATCACGAACAATATTACCATTCTTGATACAAAGTTCTTTTAGCCTGTTTAGTGAAGATGCATCTGCCGTAGCGAGGCTTACAGCTAGTCCCATTTCTGTAGAACCGTCACTTAAAGCTGGCAATATCCCCGCTTTGGCTGCGATTTGTAGCATTTCAAGCTGATCTTTCGCTGATGCTGTTGCGCCGCTAAAAATCGTGCCGTTAACATCAACTTCAATTTTTCTACCCATCGATTAGGTTTCCTCTGAATCTGCAAATTCGAATATAAATTGTTCATCACTAACACCTGTTTTCCCTGCACGCGTAGTCGAACCCCGATTAACTAAAATCCCGTCAAATCCGATAATGGTCTCCGCCGTCCCTGTTTGGAAAAACGAAAATGTGGCATCTACCTTGGTTTTTTCTACCGCCAGAATTTGTCGGGCCTGTTCAGATCCTGGAATTAAATTAATCGTCAGACGTTTTGGCCGAGTGGGGTTATCAAGACGCACTGATGTTTTACCAATACCCCGTTTTAGTGTCGCTCGCGGTTCCAGGTCTTCAATAGTGATCGGCGGGTCAGTATCACCAAAATCATCAATAGGGATACCAAATACAGTTAGGTTAGCGCCGTCAGCGCCGTACCTTTGCATAGACATAAATTACTCCACGTTAATATTAATTTCTGCCACATGACCAGCACGAGCAAGAATGACTAAAAGAGAAGTCGGTGGATATTGACGCTGTTTGCGCTGTGATGATGTCAAATTAAGAGCATCTTCGGGTTTAGAGCGGAGTATAAAACCAAACTGTGCCACTTTTGTTTTACCGTCATCGGGATCAACATATGAACCCGCCCCCAGTACGCCATTGTTATAGAACCGTTTGCATGTATCCGTGATTACTGTAAGCAACCCAGCATAATCACGTGGTGTTAATGCTCGTTTAGAACCCGCTCCAGCAATATAGTTATACCCGTCAACTTGAATATGATTTTTCAATACGTCTAAGTTGACCACATCATCAATGAACTCACCGTATGATGACATGGATTTACTGTTAATAACCCGGCTATTGTCTGTTTGCCCTGCCAGCTCGATTTTAGTAAAAAATACCGCATTCTTGGCCTTAAGCGCATTGTATGCGCTGGTTGTCATATCATCCCCAATGACACCGGGCAAGACTTGGTATTCACCAGTGATCGCTGTATTGATACCCGATGGCCGGAACTTATGGAATGCTGCCGCAAGTTGCACCATTGAATAAGCTTGTGACGGATCAGTGGCAATAGAATCTGTCGTTTTGTAACCCGCGAATACATGCCGATTGCCCTTGCTTTTTAATGTCGATATCACATCGTTTGTGATGTTCGGATCAATAATTCCCTGTGCACTGAACGTAAACCAAACAGGATGACTATTAGCATCTGACCAGTCAGCCAGTTCAATAGTGATCTCTGGTGTTAAATCAGCATTCTTGAAAAAATAGTGATAACGCCACAACTTATCGTTCGCGCTATTTGCTATTTCCAGTAATGAATCTTTGGCATTTTTCATCCACACGGTGATTTGTGGTGGTTTGGGAATATTGGCAAAATAGCGAGTGGCAATACGATAGATATCGCTGTCAGTTTTGAAATCTGCCGCAATCTCGGTAGTTGAGCTGTAGTCACGGAATGTATCCACCGCGAATTTAGCCCCTTCCGTCAAATCAGCCACATCAGCAAACATTAAGGCGCTGGAGAAATCAGCGTACCCTAATCCTGCGGGGGTAAGCAGCAGATTAACGGGAATAATATTATCAACAGGATAGGCCATGCTGATTATTACCTCTCATCATTAATTTCAATTTTGAATCCAGCCGCCCGCAACAGGGAGTAGGATACGGTTTGTTCAATAAACAGATGAATGTCTGCCTGCCAGCGGGGTATGAAGCCAGCCTGCAATATTCCTGTCAGGTTTCGGCAATTACTCACGTAGCGCCAGGCTATTTTGTTGCGATATAAGAATTCGCTGACGGGGGTCTGGAAATTTGCATTATGCAATCGCATGATCGCACTATCTGCGCCCTCATTGAGGATATTGACTGACACCATAAATTCCATTGATGTATAAGCAATTTCTTGCAAATCTTGCCAGTTATTTCCTAATGATGAGTCAAACTCTTCAACAGCCGGTACAAATGCCCGTTTACGTCTTGTTTGCCCGTATGCGCGGATGGGGATAGGTTTATAAGTGACATATAATGATTTTGGCGGCGCTCTGCCTTGATCAGCTAAAATCACTGTCTCAACACCGGAAGCCATTCTCAATAATGATTGAAATACACTGTGTAATTCTTCTAAGGTTTCCATCATCCCGTCCCCCGATACCGCTCAACAATCGCACGGCAAAAATTCCTCCAAGGGCGATTATCACAAGACAAAACACGCCATTTGTGCATTGCCAATCCGTCGCTGAATTCCAACAAATCAGCAAATTTACCGTCATCATCAGACCAGAGGTAATTAACACCGTCATTGATATGCACTGAACGCACATCCTGCGGATTAGCTGTACCTCCCATGCCGATTAAAGTTTGAATATCCTTCCATGATGCGGGCTGAATGTTAATAAGGGTGAGTGTGATTATTTCAGGCTCTCCTTCCCGCCACGTTCCGCCCGGCCCGGTATAATCCCCTTTTGCAGCACGAATAAGTCGCACACCACCAGCAATAGGAGAATTAAATGTTGAATCAATATGCCCATGCATATCTAAGCCATTGCCAAACATGATTAATCCTCGACGACGTGGGTGATAGCGGCTCTCAGTATGCCCTCATCAATCAACGGAGTAGATGATCCTTTGGCTCGCACTGTTGATTCTGCGTTTGCCGGTTCAATACCGGCTGAAATGGCTTCTTTGCAATACCCGGCTGCTTTCGCGCCTATTTGATCTAACATCTGGAATGCTGTTATATCTCCACGAGCAACCTGTCCAGTCAGTGAACGAAACGCCTTTTTGATATTGTCCTGGTTCTGCCGAATGGGGACGCGAAGAAATGAACGTTCGGGGATATATCCATCCGCCGAACCATATTCATTTACTGCCCCGATGACGACTAAAAGCGTACCATCCTGCTCACCAGAACCAGCGGGCAATCCCACCAGCACCCGGCGTTTAGCAGCTACCCTATCTTGGATTTGGCGCAATTTCTGCGCCAGTTTATTTCCGCCCCGGACTTCTGCATTGACCTTCATATCATTATTCCCCCAGTACCTGCACGACGCCGTAAGCGAAGGAATTCAAGGCCGTAAGAAGTTAGCGGAAGGTTGCCATTGATAATTAGATCATCAGATGTGACAGAAGGAACAGCAAACGAGGTGGATTCATCACCAACCGATTTAGATGAAATGGCATAAGCCGCCCCAACATCTCCAGCTATAGCACGCTTGCGCATCACCAACTGATGAGCCGCAAAGGCAAACATACCCCGCTTTTTGATAGATGCAGGGCGGGCATTGTATTTCAACCAACGTTTACCCGTTTCTGAATCCCCTTCCTCAAGGGCCTGAATAACATTACTATCCGGCCACAATGTCACGTCACTGAATTCCGGGTAATATTCCCGAAAATCCACCACGATTTGCGCTGTAATATCCACTGTACCCCCTGAAAGTAAAACCCGTCAGATTGACGGGTTTTCGGCATTTTCCGACCGGGACGCTTGATCTATCTCTTCTCGCTTTTCAGCAATCGCTTTTCGCAATGCTGCGGCCTTTGCTGCCGATGGTGCTTTCTTGCCTATTAGAGTTTCGTACTCTTCACGCAGTGCGCCAATATCTTTGTCATCAGTGTCAGGGATATCCAATGTCTCTACACGCATCATTCCAGCCTGATGAAACAAGTGATCGACAAAATCACCATCTACAAGAATAGAATGGCCGACAGCTATCGTAACGCGTTTACCGCTTGCGTCTGTCACTGTTAGCGGCGCCGTGTGCAAGTTAGTTAACTCGTTCATCATTACACCCCATCAACATAGTGTCCGGCTTTTGGAATACGCCATTCCGTGCCACCGGTACGTAAAAGTGCCGGAACTTTGAAATTGATGTTGTCGGCAGTTGCAGGAGCAAGAAAGCGCATTGGCATCACATCATGGCCCTTAACAATCCGCTTATCCTTCTTGTACACGACCATGCGATCCTTGCCACCGGTACCCATACCATTCAGCAAAATATCATCTTCAAATTCCATGTCTTTAAAGTTAGTACGCAGGAATTCTAATAATGTGACGTTAGAAGCGTTCTGGGGCGATAACACAGTCCGCATCAGTAATTGATGCTGCTCAGGAGGTATAACGAACGTATTAGGACGATGAATAGTCAGCGTATTAGTTAAATAAACCTGCTTATATGCCACGCCGAAGAAGTCAATAATTGGCTGCGTTCCCTTAGTTGGTATATCAGCAACCAATGCTTGAAGTGTGGCTTTTGCTGCCTCTGTTGACACATTTTTGCTAGTGTAAAGACCTTCGCCAATATCATCATGGCCGAGCAAGTAGATCTTATTCAACCCTTGCTCTACCACATCACGCACAGCTTGCCCGCGCTCAGCATCAAGACTGATATTGTTCTGCATAGCGAAGCCGATTTCTTCTAGCGTATAGGTATAACCCAACGCCGCCATTTTAATCTCTTGGAAGCCCTGACTCATGGCAATGTCTACAGTGGGGACATCCGTAGAATTGGGTCCAAATACCTGCAATTCACCGCGTGCATCTATCGAACGGAAAGCCACGACTTTTACCCAGTCAGGCGCACTGTCATCAAGGGGTAACAGCGTATCGTATTTAAACTGCGGGTATTCCATACGATAAATTTCTGATTCAATATACGCCGCTTGTTGAACCAAAAAAGACAGTGCCGCTGTAGGGCTGACGTCAAAAACACTTCTTTTCATGAATTATTTCCCTTCTACATCGACATTCAGAATACCATCAACGCGAATTTCACCCATTTCACCGGCTTTCACGTTATCTACCCATTTAACCTGATTTAACACCAGTAGACCGGCCCCCATTCCTGTAGTCAGACGGCCCTGATCTGCACCTTCTTTCAAAATGACACTAACAACTTGCCCCGCTTCGGCACCATCAACACAAAGCACCTTCATTGGTCCGCGATGAAGCACAGACGCGATATGATTGACGTCATAGCCCACTGAATAATTTGGCGGGTTTGTCGGCATGCTGTTACTAAATTCCGCCAGTGTGCGAATAGTGAACCCGATAACTTGATCTGCCGTGGTGGTTGCAGAGACCGGGGCACATGAACGCTCTTTAGTACCGCGCACTACAGCACGGCCAAATGGGATCAAGCCATTTTCAACGCGGCGAGAAACCGCCTCATAAACATCAATCGTTGAAACCTGTCCTTCATACGCCTTACCGCGAAATAGCGTAAAATCGCTTTGAGCAATAGCCATTATTTTTTCTCCGGTTGTTTACCATAACGTTTATCCATCCACTCTTGACGCGCACTATCGCGCATAGATTGGGCATCAGTTGTCTTTGTCTTGCGCATGTCGCGGCTGAAATTTTTCAGTGAATCATTAGCCTGTTGTTTTTCTTCCTCGGTTTCTTCGTCGTCTTCATTTTCCCGACGCTCTTCCTCAGCATCAAAATAAGCTGAAACGTATGTATCCGGGGCTTTATCCCATGCAGTGTATTTGCGACATTTAATACCTGCGGCATCAAGTGCAGCACGTTTGATTTTCAGTGGATCAGTTGAGTCACAGTTAAAACTAATACCCGCAATTTTCATTGCAGCATCACGCGCAGACATGACATCAGCGATACGCTTAGAGATTGAATCCTCAGAAGTTTTTTCCTTCAATTCCTCAATTTCATCGTCTTTAGCATCAGACTTGGCTTCTGCCTCTTCTTTTTCCTTTTCTGCCTCATCCTTCGCGGCTTCGGCTTTTTCTTTTTCTTCCTCTGCGTCTTTAACGCGTTTTTTCAGTCCATCAATGGTGGATTGGATCAACTGCTGAGTTGCTTCATCAGTGACCGTTGCGTGTACGCCGGAATCGAGTACAACTTTAAACATGGGTTTTACTCCAGTTGATTTATGATCAAATAAACGCGCACGATGACCGGCTCTTGCGCGGTCACATAGCGCTATGTGATTAATAGTGATATCGCGTTGAATAAATTCGTAGGGGGTTCCATCCGGTGCAATGCCGGATGATTTTTCATATTCTGATGTATAGCCTGCTGATAATTCAGCTTTACCATTGTTTATGGCGTCGATTGCATATTGATCTTTTGTCAACAAATCGACAACAACATAATCGCCGTCCTGCCGCCCCGGTGATATTGCATGCCCTGCTGTCACGCTCTTGAATGTAGTGGCATCCACCAGATCATCGGGATGGTCAACCGTAATATCAGCATTGTCATAACTCGCCAGACTGGCAGGCGAAAAAACCTCTTCAGGGGGGCGATAAACATTAACGATTTGACCGGGTGGCCTGTCTGTCAATCCCAGTTCGGACGCTAGATATTGCTGAACACCGACGCGTGCAACCCGCCCAGGGACTTTTAAATAGCCTTCGGGAGTAATTTCACGTTGGGAATCGACGGGAAAGGTCACACGGTCACATACTGTAATCCGCATGATTAATCCTGTGGTTAGTAATCAAGACCTTTAATTAATGGGGTACCATTGCAACGACATTTAATATGCGCTCTGCCGGGGAATAGCCCTGTTTCACCCGCATAGCTGGCACCGCGTGACCAAAGATAAACCCCTCGTCCATATCCAACATCGGCACGAGCTATCATGAAGCATTTAATCTTAGCATTCGGATATTTACCTGCCGGATTACCTGACACGCGCACATCTTGTGAAGTAGACCAGCTAAAACGATCGATACCCGCTGATTGCTGACGTTTGCGTGTAATATCACTCTGTATCTTTAACGTCTGGTCACTTGCTATTAAACGCGCTCGTTCATATGTCGCGCCAGTCACCGACTGGATGTTACGAACCATGTCAGTTAGTGAGTCACCGCGCAAAATGCCGTCCATCACTTCACGTTGAATATCATCAAAATAATCTGATGACAGAGATTTGATTAAAGCAACATTGCTCTCTACAGATGCATCAAAATAATCAACGAGGGATTCATTGACCATTAGCCTAGTCATATCAATGCCAATTGCCCGATTAATCTGCTCAACGAAGACTTCTGCACTCTCCGATTCTGCACGACTGACAACCCGTTGAGCCAATCGATTAATTTGTTGACCAAATGATGAACTAAAAAACAATTCTGCGGCTTGTCGAAGTGCTTCTTTGATGATATCAGTAAGATAACCATCAGCCGTATAATTGCGGCGCAGAACTGGCGTTAGCGTCTCATCGACTGCTTGCGCCATCTGTCTGACAATTTCACGTAGTTGGGCACGGTAATAGCGTTCAGTCTCATCGGACGGTCTAATCGGTCTAATTGATGCCCTGCGCCTGACCGGTGTTTTCTTTATCAGATCTTGCAAGGTCTCCAAGCTTGAATTGATAATCACCGGCGAACTCTGCTTCTTCGTCATCAGCAAGTCGTGTAATATCTTCCTCTTCAATACCATAAACCCCTTGCTCCATTAATTTGCGTGCGACTTGTGACGGCCTGACGACTTGCTGATTTAGACGAATATCATCAGCCTGGGCATCAGCGAGCCTTTGCGTTGATATCTCCGTATCAGACGGTTGTGTGAGTGGGGCAAATGCGAAGTCCAGTCCGTCAGGGTATGTGCCCAGAGTTGAACGAATCAGTACCTCATCAATTTTTTTCAGAAATGGCCTGTATTCGGTTTCTTGATCACCTTTTATGTCACCGAAATAGTTATTTTGATCCCCCTGCCCGGAGTCGCCCAATCCCTTTGCTTGTATACCAAAGAGCCTTGTCATGGGGATACGCGTTGAGCCAGAAGTCCATTCCATCAGTACATATAACACCTCAGCAAGTCCGCCAAACGAGATTTGTTTTCTATCCATTACTTCATCAGCATCAAGCAATGCAATTCTGAACAGGGATTTCATCATGCCAAATGTGTTATAGCGCTTAGCTATAGCTTCATCCATGTCACCCGACGCCAACTCTGTAGCGAGATTTTTCCGATTGATAGTATCAATGTTGGCCTCTTGGATCAGCGAAGCGATACCCCCTTTTGCCGATGCGGCATCTTTCACATCTTCCATGCAACGGCGTAATCGACTGTCATCCCAACCGCCATTTATCATGCGTAAACGCATAGGTAATGCGGCACCCGGCGCTTTGACAAAATGGCTATAATGAATTTGCTGACTACCGCCATTGACCACGTAATAATCGGGCAGCATGTAATTTTCTGCCAGAGGGTTAGTCACGTTGTATTGCTGACCGTTAATAAACATGCGATCCAGCACCAACAAACGCTTAAGTGAACCCTTTTTGATTCTGTTCAGTTCTAGCGGCTTATCAAGCGGCTGATCTGTCATCATCAATACACCCGCGCCACCATAAACACCAGCCCACTTAAACGCTTCTTGAGTTACCGTTTTGACATTAAATAATTTCTCAGCATTACGAATAGCTGTAGCATCATCAGATGAAAATGAACGCCATTCGCGAGTGGCATCGTCAACAGGAATATCGACAATCGCGCGAGCTATCCAGTTCTCAATATAAGCCGCCTCTAGTTCAGCAAAATCTTGCATCATGCCAAACATAAAATGGTTATACATTCGCCTGTCGCGATCTGTGCCCATCCCAGTCATGACGTTAGTTATTCCGTCAGCGGTCAAGCGAATCCGTGGCTTACCGCCAAACTCCAGTTTATCCATCATCATTAAACCCATTTGTCATAGCTGATAGTTGTTCCGGTAATTAATTCAATCTCGATTGCGTCCATGAACGTATCAAGAATGTCATCATTTTTATGGCTATCGTCTGCTGAGAAATCAGCGCATTCAGCCAGTGCGGGCATTACCCAGTTAGTAGGTGCAGCAATCGATCCATCAGCGTAATAAATCTGTTCAACTTTTAGCCCGTCATCAGTCATAAGTGATGGGATAAAGACTTTCCCTGTTTTTATCTGAGGAACGCTATTTAAGCAGCGAATTAATTTGTTCTGACCAGCGCCGCGAGGGATTTCTAAAACAGGAATACTCCGGCGTTTTTTCAATGTTGTAATGAGTCCCTGCCCAGCCTGTTTATCCTCAATACCCATGTGACGTAACGGAGCAGGTCGTCTTCTATCGTAGGGTTTCCACTTGTCCCATAATTCTGTTGCTGTTTTTAGCAGATCTTCCGGGTCCCATCGTCCACGAACACTATCAATAATGTAGAGATTGCCATCAACACCCATTCCAACTAGCGTAAACACGGTGTAATCGTTGTAATCTTCCACCTTGCCAGAGTTTGTATCGACGTACACAGCGCGGTGAGTAAGTTGCGGCAAATGTACGTAACGTTTAAACCAGTCCGTATCAATCAGATTGCCTGTCAATGCACGCGGACGCTGCATATATTGAGAGAGAAACGTGTATTCGTCACTCTCCCAAAGTTTTAATAAATCACCAACATACTCATTTTGAGGCCAGTACGACCAATAACGGACACCACCAACTACGACACTTTCAGAATTTTTAACTCCGAACCAGCACAAAGAGCGCCACGGCTCAGGTAACGATTCTATATATTCCTCATCCACCAGAGCAGGGATTGCTACATGATGAAAATCAACTCCCATTCTCCCATCAAGCATGAAGCCTGTAGCATCATCGGTATGCAGCCGCTGCTGGATGGAAACAAACGGCGTTGGATGATCCTTGCTCTTGTCCCCGCGCCTGGAGCGTATCGTGTTAACAAGCATCCGGTTTGCATTATCACGCCGTGATGCTGAGAACATATCTTCTGGCTTGTTGTAATCATCCAGACAAACAAAGCCAGAAAAACCCTCCCCAGGATAACCTGCCCGTCCACCTGTAATCTGTCCGCCGCTTGAACGGGATACAGTCTGACCAACTGAGCGCCCTTTCTGATCGATTACTTCCCATTCTTCCGCCTGATTGACACCAAAACCACATGGCCACAACTCCTGGTATTCACGGCTAGCGATAATGTCACGTGTTCTACGTGAGTTACGTTTAACCAATGTGTCGGCAAATGAGATATTCAGATTTCTAAATCTGCGCAATCGTCGAGTTTGAACCAGCGTATTTATATATGCCGGTAGATGAACAGAGAAGAATTCAGTCTTTGTCCCACCCGGTGGAATATTAACTATGAGGTTTCTGGGGTTGAGTTTTCCGTTGATTAAGTCATCAATCTTGCTTGACATCAGTTTGTGATGCCAATTGATCATCATTCTTTCACCCTGCAACAATTCAAACCATAGCCGGGTAAAGTTGAGAAATGACTTTTCGGATTTAGATTTCAGCGCAACCCGACAGGGGAAATCCAGATTTTCCCATTCGAGCAAATCACTCATAATCCAATCCTGTTGTTATCTAATCCAAATCGGGAAGAATATTTTCCAATGCTTGCTGTGCCTTAATGTAATCTTCCGACGTGTAATGAATATTGATTGCCCCACCATCTTTACCCGTCAGCTCTGTTTTCTTCGGCGCCTCCCAACCCTGTAGCTCACTCAATTGCTTTATTGCGGCTTTCGGATCATGCAGCTTAATTTTTAATCCATCTTTGCCCGCTACCAACTCAGAGATAGCCGCTAGATGTTCGGGATTTAATTCATCTGAATTTTTAAATGCCCAGACTGTTTGAGAAATGGGATTGCCGTTCTCATCCTCTCCAACAACGTGTGTACCGAATGTCGCTAAGTCAGCAATTGATGTGCGTCCCATTACAGTAAGACGTTCCAGGGCTTCTTCATGGGTCATAATGGCGTCGGAGACTGTTTCGTATTGCACTGACTGCAAGAAAGCTTTGACGTTACTATTTGTTACTAACTGATTAGCTTTGGAGCGCTCCCCATTCCCTTTAGCCTTCCCACCCGCTTTACGATATGCCTCAGTCTGATTAGCTCCTTCTAACAGATGGGTTACAAACTTTTTCTGTAATGTGGTCAGGGCATCGAAAAGAATCTTTTGCTCATCTGTGAGCGCGACTTTCTTTTGTGCCATCTCTTTCCCTTAAATAAAAAGGCCGCACTGGGCGACCGGATTGAATTTATGCCTGCTTTGTTAACCCACTCAGGCGGCATGGGCTTCCTGCTTTCCACAGTCAAGAAAAATTGATATTTTGGTCAGTCCACAGTCAAACTAAGGAATAACAAAAATGGCAAGATACATGGTCAGAGTTGAACTATATGGCGCTGAAGGCAATGAATATGAAACTCTCCACGAAGGCATGGGATCCATCGGATTGTACAAAACAATATTAGGTGATAATAATAGAGTACTGCAATTACCACAAGGAACGTATCAAGGAAAATCTAACCTTAGTGCGAAAGAATTATGTTCCAGAATAAACAGGGTTGCATCTCCACTATCAAAGGGAAGTCCATCTATCATTGCTTGTGCTTTGACTGGTGACCGGGAAGCCTGGTTATCATTTGCTAGATGACGAACCAGTTCTTCCGTATTCGATTTTAGGCTCTTCACTCTCCAAGGCCACAAACGCTTTCCTTACATTGTGGCCTAGAAATCTAATCACATTAGGATCTAAACCAAGTTCATGTTGGTATTCCATCCTCAACATATCTGCTAATACTTCACGTGCTGCCTGTTGTGACTCGATTGTTAAATCTTCAAATTTCATATTAAATCCTCTCTGAACCCTTTCCAACACGGAAACAGTTGTAATCAGAACTTTATGCTAAAAAGTCAGTATCCACCCGCTGGGCGCCCATAAAGAAATCACTACTATCGAGCACTCTGTCAGCAGAATGCTCTGAATGAGTTACTGTTCTTCACTGGTTAGCAACCGTAGAGATATGTCTATTGTTAACTTAAACCGTTGCTTTAACCGAGGTCCTCACTTTGGGAATGGCCTGACCGAGCTGTATTTACTCGCCCACGCTTTAGCAATATGCAGACAGTCATCGTACATCTTGCCCTTTCTGCTTGCTGATGAAGCTCTTCGATAGTGATCGACCGCTTTGTCACTTGCCATGCCTGAGATTGAATCGGAATAGCCCAGTTTCAATAAGTCGGCCTGGATGTTCTTAGCTATGAATTCTTGGGGGTTCATATGCAACCTCCTTTTTACCTCCCCCAACCAAACCG
>NZ_CAWNXG010000057.1:0-24744 GCF_963878145.1 Photorhabdus sp. S10-54
ATAGAAACGCTCAAAGCGTATGTGCTCAGCCAGAATACCCCGGAGTAGCCAGCCCTAAAGCCCTTCGGGCTTTTCGCCTTATATCCCCGCCCGCACTGGGCTAGGGTTTACGGCGGGTCTTGCTAAACGTTTTCTGAATGAGGCTAATGTAAGTCAGCCTCGTAGATTAGACTTCTGCGTTTACAGCAACTAAAAACTGTGGAATCAAGTACCAAAAAATTAATTATCCAACGATAATTAAATAATCTGCCCGGATACAAATGCTATGTCTTCTATCTTTTCACTGAGCCGTTCAGCCAACGCTAAAGCGAATCCCGTGCCATAGCGTTTTTCATCTGCTGTCACATTTATTAAAATACCTTCTCCTTTCAAATCATTTATCAACTCAACCCTAATCGGTAAGCTGGTATGGTCACGCACATCTTCATCAGTATTCACCAACCCTTGCTCTAATAACTCATTCCGAGAATGAAAATGAACGTAGCTAAATGTAGCCTCGAAGGGTGGCCCTCCTAACATGGTTTGTATTTCTGAATATGGAAAACGTCTAAAGGGCAATATTTCTTTTTCAGCATCGAAAGCCTGTCTTGCCAGCATCTGCCAGTTATTAGCAAAGTCAAGATTCAACTTTATCGGAATATGATTAAGGAACAGTCCAAGAGTCAAATCCGCGCCTTCCCTCTCAGGCCTACCGTTAACAGACATCCCTGCGACAAAGCCAATATCTTGTAACTGATGAGCTGTTGTCAGATAGAAACCAGCAAAAAACATACTTTTTAACGGAATGCCCCAATCTGATACATTTTTTAGCAATTGCTTCACTGTTCGTTCCGGCAAGACCAGTACTGATTTCCTATAATCAGTATCTTGATATCTATCCGTTTTTTCTTTAGCTAAATATTGACTAAAAAACTGTTTCGCCTTGTCGTTACTGAGCGCTTCACGCTCAAGTTTGACAAATTCTGACAATGGTGCTGGTTGCTCCAATAAAACAGACTCGCCAGCTAAATTGGCTTGATACAATCTCAAAAGCTCAAGGATAAAAACAGACTCACTCCAACCATCAAGGATCGCATGATGAAAGGCATAAGCTAACCGAAATTGTCCTTCATTCAATGCCGCCGCATGTACCCTCATTAAAGGAGCCTCTTCAGGATCAAATGGTTGGCTTAACTCAACCATTACTTTTTCGTGACGTGCAGCCAACTGTTCATCATCAAGATTTGTGTAGTTTTCCACTATAAGTGGCAATGATGGTAGTGATTCAACCAATTGCATCACTTCACTAAAAGAGGCCAAATCAAATCTTGTTCTGAGAACCGGGTGCCTTTTGGCTATTGCCTGAAGCGTGTTGTGAAGTATTTTTTCATCCAGTGGCAAGTTGACATCCCGAGCAATAACATCAAGGTAGATTGCTTTACCACTGTATAATCCCTCAAACAGCATCCCTAGCTGCAATCTCGTCGCCGGATAAGCAGTTTCGATATTAACAGGCAACCTTTGCTTATCCGTTTCATTTATCAGTTGGTTCTCATTCTGCTGACTGAGAGCTTCTTCTGTTTGTGCCAAACCGCGGCAAATCCCACACAATGTCGGATTGCGAAATAACGTACCCAGCTCAATCATCAAGCCCTGTTTCTCGGCCTCTGCAATCACCTGGATCGCCAGAATCGAATCACCCCCTAGAGAGAAAAAATCGGCTTCAGGCACTGCGTCGAACGGGCCCAATACTTGTTGCCAAATCTTTGCGAGCAGTGCTTCATCTTCCGTCAGTCCATTACCTGTTTGTTCTGAGAGCACCAAATCTTTACACATCCCCCTAAGTGTCGAGGTACGAAATAAGGTAGAGAGTGTCAGATTGAGTCCTCGTTTTTCGGCTTCCGCGATAACCTTAATAGCCAATAACGAATCGCCTCCCAACGCAAAAAAATCAACATCAGGCACAACGTCAAATGGCCCTAAAATTTGTTGCCAGATCTCTGCCACCAGCGCTTCTGTCATAGAGAGTTCACCAGATACCACCTCTTCTAATCTCTCAGCCTCTTTCCAACCCATCAAAAATCGACGATCCACTTTACCACTGCTTGTTAAAGGTAGCTGTTCATGCTGAATAAACTGACTAGGCCACATATAGCTGGGTAACAACGCTTGAACCCGAGTGATGATAGCTTGCTCAACATCAGTGCTTTTATAAGTTGTATGATCAGTGTGAATTGTATAATGGGCGACCAGTTGTTCAACATGGCGATCACTGTCAATGTTCAGCACAACACAAACAGCGCTCACATCCTGGCAACTTTTTATTGCATGCTCTACTTCTGTCAGCTCAACTCGATGACCCCGCACTTTGACCTGATCATCAAGCCTGCCTACAAACTCAATCAGTCCATCATTCGACAATACCCCTTCATCACCAGTAGCAAACATTCTGGCTCCTGGTTGGGTGGAGAAAGGATCAGGTAAAAAACGCAGGCTGGTTAACCCAGGTTGATATAAATATCCCCGTGCGACAGACTGTCCCCCAATATAAATCTCACCACGCTCACCTGGCCTGACCGGTCTCAACATTTCATCCAATAAGTACATTTCCGCATCGACGATAGGTTTACCTAAGGGAGATTTTATCGCACCAATACTTAACGATGACATAGAGTAACTACTTACCAAGGTTGTTCCTTCAGTCGGGCCATATACGTTATTAAATAAAAAGTACTTGTCTGGTTTCTGCTTTCTGGACAAATATTTAAACGCATGAGTGACTGACATTGCATCGCCACCAACAAGCAATTGAGGTACGCTATCCAGAGCCTCTTCGCGATAATCTACTAATACGTGAAATAAGGCAGGTGTCAGTAGCAATATCGTAATACCATGTTCAACAAGGCATTTCGGCAGCTCATCAATGGCTTGATATGAAGGAGAAGCCAATACCAATGTCGCCCCATTAGTCAATGCTCCCCATATTTCAAAGGCAGAAGCATCAAAAGCCGCAGGTGCTAACTGCAATATTTTTTCATTAGGTCCGAAATGAACGTACTGCTGTTTCTGGCTAACGAGGTTGGCAACGCCATGATGAGTCACTCCCACTCCTTTGGGGCGTCCTGTACTTCCCGAGGTATAGATAACGTAAGCTAGCTGTTGACTGGTAACTTGTGGCAGGATTTTTGGCACTACAGATTGGATTTCATCGATATAAACAGTGGCAACATTTTCAATGACCGTTGAATCTTTCATCATGGTTCGAGTCAACACCAACCTTGCCCGCGAGTCCGTTATCATATAACGAAGTCGCTCAGTCGGATAATCGGGTGGTAGTGCTAAATAAGCAGCACCAACTTTAAGCGCAGCCAACATCGCTATGATCATGTCAGAAGAGCGCTCAATATAGATTCCAACCACATCTTCAGCCCCGATACCTGACTCCACTAGTCGATAGGCAAGTTGGGTAGCACGGTCTTGCACATTTTGGTATGTCATTTCTACATGATGTGCACTAATGGCGATCTTATGAGGAGCATTCTCAACCATCGCATCAAATTGTTCATGCAACACTATGAGTTCTTTCATTATTTATTCCTATGAATAATGTGCAGCAGTCAATTTGACTGGCAAGCGATGGTAACCAGATAGAAAAGTCGAATAGATAGGACTGGGTTCTCCATTCAAAGAGATCTCATCAACGAGCTCCACAAGCGCCTCCAGCAGTGCAGTAATTTCTATTCTAGCAAGGGCGGCACCAAGGCAAAAATGAGCCCCATATGAAAAAGAAATATGTCGATTATCACTCCGATTCAGATCAAGCTGATTGGGTTTAGTAAAAACAGTTTCATCGAAGTTAGCAGACCGATTCCAAACAATGACAACATCACCAGCCCTAATCTGCTGACCGCCTAATTCAACACCTACCGTTGCGGTCCGACCACCATGTAAAGCCGGCGTGGTCCATCGCAACAACTCCTCTACTGCCTTACTAATTTCTGCTTCACCTCGTCGCAATTGAGCCCAGCATTCTGGATATTCGGCAAATGCTTTTATGATCCCTATCAATGCCAACCGAGTTGTCTCATCGCCACCCAGTAACACGCTATAGCAATTGAAGACTAATTCTTCTTCTGTTAATACCAGGGAGTCTTGAGTCATTGCTATCAAGTTACTGACAAGATCATCTTCCAATGGCTCGATTTTGCGAGTCTGAATACATTTATAGAAATACATCAACACTTCATTTCTGGCGAGGCGGGTATCTACTTTATCAACTGACAAAGAGTTCGAAGCCAGTGCTGCACTTGCATTGACAAATAGTTTTGCTCGATCCGATTCTGGAATTTTTAAAATGTCACATATGGCTGCTAACGGAATATGTGGTGCTACATCAGTGGCAAAGTCACATTGCCCGGATGCTACCGCATTATGTACAAGCTCATGCATCGCATTTTTGATTATTTTCTGTACCGACATCAGGTTTTTAGGGCTGAAAGACTTTAACAACTCTTTACGGATTTGACGGTGTCTGTCTCCATCAGACACTGCAAGCATGCGACCACCCGCTGTGTCTCCATCATGTAACAGTGTAGCCATGACATTTCCACGAACAGAGGTAAAGGTTTGGCTATCACGGTAAACCCGTATAGTTAACTCATGGGTGCTGACAACCCAAAATCCTGATTGACCATTGACCGCAGGATGCCAAGCGACAGGTGACTCATTACGTAATTGCCGCCAGATATTATCTATATCAGGACGTAAATGAGTCAGGGGGTCCGTGAGATTTATGTTATCCGGCACTTTAGCTACATTTGAAATAAGACTCATATCGCCCCCAATTCATGCGCATCAAGAATTTGAACTTCTTCACTGTCCATAAATCGAACATGAAAACGCAAGCACTGCCCCATACGCTGATAAATATCCAGAAATGCCTTATGGTTATCCACTTTGCCCAACACCATGTTAATTTCATTGGTTTGTGAGCCTCCCGGCAAAGTAGTTCCTGCCCACACATATGGGCGATATGACGATACACCATCAAGAGAGAGAAGCTCATCTTCCCCATTAATTCGGAGAATTTCACATGGACGTGTTGGCGCAATATGGCAGATATTGAAATAGACGTGCTCAGGATTGAACACAGGGAGATCAATCATTTTTCCCAGCGCTAATCGTGCAGCCATTTCAAGCAGACTAATATTGAGGCTGATTTTGGCCATCTCGTTGATACCCCCGCCCACTCGACCATTCACTTCAATGATCCTAGGTCCCTGCTCGGTCAACTTCAGCTCGGTATGGGTGATCCCCCGATTAACCCCTAACACTTTGATGGCACTTGACGTTAATGCATAAATTTGGTTTTGTTCTCTATCACTTAAGACTGATGGCCAGATATGACCATATTCACGAAAAGGGGGACTAAGTGGCATCTTGCCGGTCACATTTATATGCTTAATCTCTCCGTTAACCACCAAGCTTTCAACCGAGACATAGTCGCCAAAAGGCAACGATGGCCGCCCCCGGAGGAACTCCTCCAATACCAGTGAACGACCACCATCAAATCCAATCTGTTTATTTGAAAGCAGTTTTTCTACAAGTCTCTTTCCTGTTTGCGTATCTTCAATAAAATAAGTATCGATGCTGCCACCACCATAGGCTGGTTTTAACACTGCGGGAAGACAAACCTGTTCAACAGCTTGCTCCCAATCTGACACAGTGTTAATGAGGTAGAATCTTATCGACTCAATGCCAGCCTCTTGTAAAGCCACTCGTTGCTTATTTTTGTCAGTAAGTCGATATGCCGTTTCGAGATCGTGAAAAGGCAAATTCAAGTGTTTTGCCAGCGTAGCTGTAAGACGTAAGGCACGCTCACTAAATGTCACAATCCCCGCAGGATTAAGGAGAGCGAGTTCTGATACCGCCCTTTCAATATCAGAACCATCAACTACGTGACCAAATCGTGAGAAGTAGGATATACGCTCTCTTGTGTGTTCGTTTGAATTGATAACAACTACAAGTGGTGCAACCCCATTCAATTCAGTGACAATATCTTTGGGAAGGGCTGCGCCTTCATCATAAATCACTATCAGGGGTTGATTATCAAAGGATTGTGGGTCATTACGCAGAGAAACCGGGCGCATATCGGTCCAAACTTCTTCAATCCATTTTTTACATGCTTCTTGCGTCCCACTAAAACCGGTCGCTCGCCATCCGGTAGCGACAGGCCATTCAGAATGAACACAGGCATATTGCTCTTCATCATTTATTACAACCAAATATTCATCCGTCAAACCTTCAAAACTGGATGAATACTTCATTTGTGTTTGGGTATTTTCATCACTCATTAGTGCAGACTTCCTTTTTTAAGCAAGCTTGATGGATACACAAATAAATGTCGTAAAGCTGATCTCGATAATAGAAGTGATCTCCAGGGAACATGACTAATTGGAAAGAATCATGTGTCAGCGATTGCCACTCTTGTAAATGATATGGGCTCACCCACGGGTCACGATCACCGCCGATGGCTAAAATAGGGCAATGTACCTTGCCACTGGCTTGTTTGTGCTCAGCCACCAACAAATAATCAGCACGCAATACAGGCAACATGAGATCAATCACATCCTCATGAAGCAGTTTCTTATCTTCATTTCCTATATTGGTTTTTAGCTCTTCAATCCAGGCTTCCCGGCTCATGCGGAGTATCTCTTCTGGCACCATGCCATTCAAATGTGGTGGACGTGCTGCTGATAAAACCAAATATTCAACGGTTCGGTTAGCTTGTTCTAAAAGTAATGCCAATTCATGACATAACAATGCTCCCATACTATGACCAATAAGAAGAAGAGGATCCTGTGTATACAGCAATACATCTTTTGCCGCTGTAGCCGCCAAATCTCTTATACATACAGGGAGTGGTTCAATACTTCGAGAACCTCGTCCCGGATACTGAAGCACCAGAACTCGATAACTACCAGCCAACAGTTGCTGAACCCAGTCGGTCATAGAATAAGCACTGCCGCCGCCAAAAGGCGCAATCACAACAGTCACTGTCGTTTGCTCCTGATCGCAGTAATTCCATAATCCTGGCGTCAGTTGAACACGTTTCATTCCAGCGTCTCTCCGGAAACTTTCAATTTGGGATCACTCCAATATGTAGCTATCCAATCCAGGCATTCTTGTTCTGATCCCGAAAAACCCACATTTTGCCACCCTACCGGTAATGTCCGCCCTTCTGGCCAAATGGAGTACTTACCTTCTTTGTTACATACCACTCTGTAATTCATGATGTTTCGCTCCGCCGTTTGATAGTCACCACTTGATCCGCCAGAGCAAGCAGGTCAATATTTTGCGAGGCTACAATCCAGATCCCCGACCACTTTTTAGGCAGTGCTAACCATATGGCTCGGGCTGTATCAGTATCCAGAGATGAATCGCAATCATCGACGACATAAACTTCAGCTGAATGGCATAACATACGGGCTAATGTCAAACGTTGGCGCTGGCCTCCTGATAACTGTTTGACACCACCAGAACCCAGCACAGTATCAAGCCCTTCAGGAAGATCAGATGAACCTGGTTTCAGATATACTGCCGCTAACGCCCGCTCCATGATTTCATCACTGACAGAGACGTTACCCAGCGCCAAGTTATCTCGAACAGTACCGCCAACAAAGCCAGCACCTTGACGGGCATAAGTAACTTTAGGGCTTTGCCACCAATCGGCGTCTCCACAAACTTCTTTGTTATTCCAAAGCACACTTCCTGATAAGTGTCGTTCCAGCGCTAGCAGGCCGCGAAGCATACGACTTTTACCAGAACCGACTTCTCCATTAACGACAATGAGTTGATTGGGTGTGGCTGTAAACGAAATAGGTTGTGTATCGCTATTGCAACAAAGCCCCCTCACCGTCAGTGATTTCAGCATGTCATCAGCAATAAGGACTTCTCTAGCAGGCTTCTCTGTCTGTAACAGTGGCTGAATTCGCTCGTAGCAGACATCGGCATTTTTATAGTTAGCCAATGCGCGACCGAAAAAGAAGATCTGCTCACTGACCCAACCGATATAAGTCAAAAACAGAGCCAATTTACCAATAGTGAAATCACCACTGACAATTCGGGTACTGACAACAATCAAGACAATAGATGTACCTAGCATCACGATGTTACGAAATAACCCCGACAGCAGATCAGTGAACATTTGGTGCTTTGCCTGCACCGTCCGACGACGTTCAAAACTTGCCGAAAGTCGTTCAATATGCAGATCCAACTTTCCACCAAGGCGAAGGTCACGGATTCCTGCCAGTATATCGGTGATACGACCCGCAATTTGGCCTTGATATTGACGTTTCTCTTCCTGTAATGCTCCGACCTTATGCTTGATAACTACGCCCAACCACAAACCACCAACCATCGGCAAAAGCGCCAATGTTGTCACAATGTCGGTACTTAGCAACACGACAAGTGCTATCAACAATAGTACCGCCCGGTAGAAGAAATCCGCTGTCCAACCGAGAAAGGAGGCTACTTCATCGCTGTCATTACGAATACGGTTGAGCATATCCCCTTGAGAAAGACGCAGGTCCGCACCAGAGTGACTGCAATTTATTCCCTCCAGAATGCGTTGTTTAAGATATGCGCTGACCTTAAAAATAAGTGTAAAATCAATCTGTAAGCCAAAAATCAGTATCACTGAGCGTAGTACCATCGTGCCTACCGCCAATGCCAATAGCCACCAAACCGCTGAGCCTATAGGATCGATAACAGCACTATCAAGAAGCCGGCTGATGGCAAAACCAACGACCAAAGGTAAGCCATGGATCATTGTCCATATAACCATGCTGGTGAAGTAAAGAAAGGAAAATCTGTGCACTAAACTCAGTAAAGCAGGCAACATTTTTGATGGGAAAAAGAGGGTTAACCCCGTCATGATATAAGTTCCCTATTTTTTGTTAACGTTTTGATCTCTGCGCCATGAAGGAGTTCTTCGACACGGCCTTCATTCATGATAATGACTTGGTCAGCAGTGGATAATGTATGCAGGCGATGGGCAACGATGATAACGGTACGATTAGCGCTAATTTTTTCCAGTAATCTCATCCAACTCTGCTCAGCACGAGGATCTAGTAGAGAAGTACCTTCATCGATAATGATTAATTGTGCGTCTTGAAGCATGGTTCTTACCCCGGCAATCATTTGAACTTCCCCTCCCGACAATAAACGCCCCCCGACACCCACCAAAGTATCCAGCCCCTCTGGTAATGTCTTCGCCCATTTATGGATCTCTAACTCTTCGAGCGCGTGCCAAATTGCATCATCTGAAATGCTGTTATCGAACAGGGTTAAATTTTCACGTAGCGTTGCTGAAAATAAATGCGCCTCTTGGCTTAACACCGCCACACGACTGGCAAATTCATCAGGATGAATGGAAGTGACCTCAACACCAGCAAGGGTAACCCGTCCGCTATCAGGCTGAGCCAACCCACACATGAGATTTAGTAATGTGCTTTTACCTGCCCCCGTGCGCCCCACAATGCCTACTTTGCTTCCAGCGCCCACACTGAAGCTAACGTTATGTAAGACTTGTTTACCCTGATCTTCATAACGAAAGTCAACCTGATCAAATTGAACTGACAAGGGGCCTTCTGGTAGCTGATTCTCTACACTGTCGTGATTGACTTTCTCCTCATCTCGTAACATCTTGACTATCAGTGATAAGGTCGCAATCAATCGTTGTACCTGATCTACTTCCGAAGACATGTCTTCCATTGGTTCTCTGAGTCGGTCAACATAAAGATAAATCATGGTTAACGTACCAATACTGATACTGTTATGACCGAGTAATTGCAGCCCAAATCCAAAACCCAGACCAAAACTCAAGGCAAAAAATAGCTGGGTAATCGGCCAAAATATGCGTCCGCTGACATAGGCTTTACGTTCTATTTTTAATAAGCCAGAAAGCATCTTCTGTAGTTGCAAAGCAGGCCAACGGCTCCTTCCCAATGAATGCAAATCATCTTGTGCGGCAAGAGTATCGCCGATAAAACCAAATATGTGCGCTCTCTCTTCACGGGCTTTTTTCCATCGCACTACTGCGAGGTTAGTAAGTTTCACCAGAACATAAGCCACAACGAGAACCAACACGGTAATTGCGATACCTATTTCTGGGATAATAGAAAACAAAATCACCAAAGTGCCTAATGCTAATGCGATATTTCCTATAATCCGGAATCCGGATTCCGCAATAGTTTTTCCAATGATGTCCGCATTCCCCTCTATCTTTTCAAGGAGCTTACCCTGAGCTTCACTTTCAATTTGCAGGATAGACCGATTGTGCACAACATGATGAAATAGCTGACGCCTAAGTGCATCGGCAATACCCCAACCTGCACTGGTACTGCAATAACTGGTAACCAGACCAGCGATAACACCGCCAAAAGAGATGATTGCGTATCCCAAAGCCAAGAGGACAAGCTCATAAACGAAAGTACCTGCGGTAGCTTTATCGATGTAATGACGGATCACAAATGGCCCCACTAAATCGCAAACAAGTGTGACAACTAATGCCAGGAAAGTACCAATAATGGCTTTTTTCATTGTCCGGGCGCTCTGCCAAAGCAACTTAAAACCTGTTAATGGGTTAGGAGAGTTCATACCTTGCATATTCGTTTGTATTTTCATATTAATTTTTATGAGTTATCCGTTCATTAAATTCAGATAGGACCGTTTTCATTTGCTCTTTTGGCATGACATCACCTGCAAATTGAGCACGAATTTCCATCTGCCCATCATTCACACTGATGTTAAAACAAAGCAAATAATCCATCGGTGTTACCCGAGGCTTCCAGTAACCCGTTCCCTCTGTGGTAATATCAATAAAGATCGGATTAACTTTCTCCTCATCAGGCGTATTCAGAAATAAAAGCTCTCCTTCAAAATCCAGTCTTAATTGTGGTCTAGGAATTGCCTTTAATTTTTCGGTAATTTGAGGATTAACAGAAAGATAGCGAAGTGCTTCAAAGCCGAACCCTCGAGCAGGTACCTCACGTAACAGCCGCGCCACGTCAGTTGCATGTTCATTAAAACTGCGTTCCATCGAAAAGGGCAACAGGAACGGAAAACCACATGTAAACCAGCCGATAGTGCGTCCTAAATCAACCTCGTCGAATAGGTCTTCTCGACCATGTCCTCCCAACTCAACAAGGATATTGTTAGCACTGGAAGGAAAATGGCTTTCTAAAGACCGAGCAAGCAGAGTCAGTAATCGGGCAAGTACGGGAAGTTGGCTGTGCTCAGATGGTTTTAAAAACTGCTGAGTCTGTACTTCATCAAATACTGTTGTTTGCTCAACCATATTCGCCTCAATGCCAATAGCATCCGTACTTATTAACTGCTGTGCTTGTTCATAAGGTTGTGAAAGCCAGTAATGAACACCAAACAACTCTGGATCATCCTGCACCAATCGGTGTAAACGTCTGGCCCAAGCGAGATACGAAGTTGTCGGAATATCTAATTCATGGGCTTTAGCTCCTCCAAGCAACGCCGCTAAATCCTCTGTAAGTAAATCCCAGGAATAAGGATCGACTACCAAGTGATGAACTATAATCAACAACTTATCCGGCAAATTATGAGCAGTCCGATAAAGTTGTATGCGGCAAATTGGCCCATTTAGCAGATCTAACGACTCATGACCTATATTCGCTAACTCAGTAATTTTCTGCGATAAGCTATTTGGGGCTATCTGCTGCAATTCAAATTGTTCGATTGCGATACGGGCTTGCGGGTTAATTCCTTGCCACCTCCCCAATGCAGTAACTATAAAGCTGACTCCCAAAATAGGGAATCGGGCTAATAGCGCTGATGCCGCCAGTTCAACAGTCTCCAATGACAAAGTGCGACTAAGTGTAAACAACACACCATGATTACAATGATTTTCATTTGGATTATCACGCTCAAAAAAGGCATGCTGAGCTGGTGTCAAAGGGGCCAGATCACTTAATTCATTCGGTGCATGTCTGACTTTGGTTAGTGCGCTCTTCCACTTGGCTAATAACGCATTAATTGCAGCTTCATTATGACGGAAGGGGGTGTATTCAAGGGTAATAGTCAGTTTCCCATCAACGATGGCCGCATTGATTTCCCATTCCAGTGGACGATGTCCCGTTGCTGCCCGCCGCATTCCAATATCTTCTTCTACACTGAAAAAGCCATCATTCTGCTGCTTCGTATTGAAGCGCCCTAAGTAGTTGAATCCAATGTTTGGATTCTTCTCCATAACATAAGTTTGTTGTAAATGGGTCTTGATATAGGGACTAGCTTCAATCATTGCAGTCGCAACTTCGACTACCGTAACCACAGCGTTGACTGGTAGCACAAAGGGACCTATTGTTGTAAACCAACCCACAGTTCGCATTACGTCAATAGACTCGTTTTCCTCTTGCCTGCCATAACCTTCTAACTCAATCAAGAGTTGACCGTTACCCTGCTCAACAGCAATTGTATTTGCAAGTCCCGTCAAGAGAACGGCAGGGACTCCTCCATTAGGCACTAATGCCGAAATTTCCCGAATATATTGTGTTTCTGACTCAGATAACTTGACTTCAGCAACCGAACGTTTGCCATAAAGGTTACTTACATTACTATTCACCTGTACCATATCAATTGGTGCGGTTAACTGGATCGGAAGAAGTATTTGGGGAGATGTTGCTGCTTGTTGCTGAGCCCAATAGAGATATTGCGTGCTTTTTCTCGGTAACCTCGGCATTTCTTTTTGAATAATAGCCTGATACGCAGTTTCAAGATCTTCCAGCAAGATTTGCCAGGAAACTTGATCCACAATTAAGTGATGTAATGTCAGCAAAACTCGAAAATCATCCAACATCACAATTCGTAGTAACGGTCCTTCCTCGATTGATAACGATGCATGAGCCTTATTGGCGATGGTTTCTTCCGAACAATCTGATTCAGCAAACCAAAGTAAGTTGTCATGAGGCGAGCGCAAAGCTTGATAATGCTTCCCTTTCTTTTTGGGGAAACAAACACACAATTGTTCATGGTGCTCAACTAGCGACTGTATCGCCAGGGATAATGCATCTGCATTTAACTGCTCCCTTGTACTGATAACATGTGACTGATTCCAATGGTGCTGTTCAGAAAACCGCTGCTCGAAAAACCATTGTTGGATTGGTGTCAATGGTGCTTTTTCTATACGCGGAATTGAATTTGCTGCCATTTCGTCTTTGGCACTCGCCAGTTTTGTAAGTGAAGCGATAGTTGGATGTTCAAGCAAATGACGAGGGCGTAAGTTGATCCCCAAAGAGCCTGCCTCATGTATCAGCCGGATACCAATAATGGAATCCCCACCCAAAGCGAAAAAATCATCCATAATGCCCACTTTAGCTAGTTTGAGGTATTTACACCATAAATCACAAAGCTGTTGCTCCAACTTGGTGCGAGGTGCAATATAAGAAGCAGATTCAGATTGTTGTTGTGCCAGTGCCTTTAATTGGTTACGATCGACTTTACCATTGGCATTACATAACAGCGCATCAAGAAAATAAAACCTGCTCGGCACCATATAATCCGGCAATTGCTCAGCCAAAAATTTACTCAACGATTTGGCATCCACAACGGCATCACTCGGCTGCGTCACGAAAGCGCTTAATTGCTCAAAGCCACCCATATCAACAAGTTCAACTGCACACATCGCTACATCTGGATAGCTTGCCAGTACTGCTTCAATTTCTCCAAGCTCGACGCGTCGGCCGCGAATCTTCACTTGGTTGTCGGACCTGCCAAAGCACTCCAATATGCCATCCTCTCGCCAACGACCACGGTCGCCCGTCCGATACATACGAGCACCTAGGACAGGCAGAAATGGGTCAGGCAGAAAAGCTGCCGCCGTGAAGCGATTACTGCCGATATATCCCCGCCCGACATTCGGTCCACCAATGAAAATTTCACCACCGATCATTGGAGGAACAAGTTGAAAATCTTTATCTAATACATAAATTGTCACGTTTGGCAAAGGTGTACCCACTGGACAATATAGCCCATCAAACTGTTCTTCGACCCTTCCTTGAGTCACATCATCGGTGCACTCAGCGGGACCATAAGCATTTAGCAGTGTCACCGTTGGTATACACTGATGCCAACGACGTGCCAGCTCCGTGCTTAACACTTCTCCGGTTGAGATCATCCCACGTAGCTGTCGCTGAACCAGCGTCTTCAGTGAAATTGATTTTTCAAGGATATCCAGGATGACTGCGATGAGAGAAGGAACCAGTTCAATATATTCAAATTTCTGCTCAATAATGTATTGAATTAACTCTTGAGGATCTTTTACAACATCATCAGAGACAATAGAAACCGTCGCACCTGCGGTCAATCCGGTAAACATTTGCCAAACTGAGATATCAAACGAAATGGGTGCTGTTTGCGGTAATACCACTCCTGGTTTCAATTCACAGTTTTGGACCCGAAATGCCAGTAAATTAAGGAAGGAACGATGTTCAATTCCTACACCTTTGGGAAAGCCTGTCGAACCTGAAGTAAAGATTACATAAGCTAATTCGCTTGGTGATGGCTCAGTTACCTGCTGATTAAGTAACTTTATCTCATCATCCACTAAAGCCGGGCTTTGAAAACTAAGTTCACTGAATGAGAGCCAAACTATCTGCGGCATATCCACAACATGATCTGCAATCAATGCTTTCGCATGTTTTAGCATATTCTGTTGCCGGGCTTTCGGTAAAGTTGGATCAATGGGTAAGTAAGCACCACCAGAGAAGAAAATACCAGTAGCAACAGCAATAAACCGAGCACTGCGTGGTGCTGAGAGCGCCACAATATCATCGGCACTAATGCCTGCATTTTTTAACTTCAATGCTACCGATGACGCCAACCGAAATAGTTCCCGATAGGTAAGCGACTCTGTTTCATCACGGAGAGCTATCGCATGGGGAGTACTTTCCGCTTGCTCCAATACTCGCCGATAAAACGATTTTCCTGAACCATAATCAGGTTGCGAATTGAATCTGTCTAGCAATTTTGTTTGCATCGCCTCATCAACGATAGCCATATTATTCAGACAGATGTCGAGATCGAAAAGTCCCTTGTTTAACAGTGTAGCGATACCTGTCGCCAAATGATGAAGCGTCTGAGCCTCAGCAACAATTCCACTAACACTAACTACACCATCAATAAGCTCGATAGCTATCCCAGTTTCCGTCTGAGCGCAATTAACGACAATAGGCATGAAATGCTCCAAGAACGGCATCAACAGCGCCTTGTCTATCGATCCATGATTAATAGCCTCAACAGCAGCCATGCGAACATTGCTTAACCATTCACGAAAAGTCACAGCAGGAGGTACAGTCAATAAGACAGGCAAACGCTTGCCTTGTTCTGTGTTAATATGCAATACAACAGAGGATACGCCCCCAATACGGCGCAACACGATACTAGTCACTGCCGCCAAAATTGCCCATGTCAGCAATTCAGAGTTGCCCGCTACTTGTTTCAGCCGGTCAGTAACGGTGGAGGAAAGCAGACATTGCGCACTTACTAGAGATCCCTCATGGTGAGGAAAAATATCTGCGGTTGCGGCAGCGGCCTTAGTTAAATCACCAACCCGCATCAGCCAGTATTCACGATCAATCAGCTTCATAGTTGTCATTTTTTATCCACATCTAGAACTGAAAATCTGGAATATCGCTAAGAACATCGTCTTGACCATCAAACAAAACGCAAAGAGTGGTTTCTTCGCCTAATGTCATCAGCCGTGTCAGTGCATCTATATAAATATTCAACCAGCGAGAAACCGTGTCTTGTGAGAAAAGGGAAGCGGAATATTCCAATCGCGCTTGAAGTTCATCACCATATTCAATACAGGTAAGATTGAGCGGATATTTTGCTCCATTAGGATCGACATCCAACAATTCAACAGCGGCTCCATTTCCCCCTAATACCCTAATAGGATCAACATCATTCTGAAAATCAAACATTGTGAGATGATAGGGGGTATTTGCCATCAGTTTCTGGATTCGATCAGCAGGAAATGCACTGTGTGAAATCGCGCTGAGCGATGCCTGCCTAACCGCATTCAGCACTATGTGAAATGGCTGGTGTGGATCAAGCTGTGCACGCACAATCACTGTATTAACATAACAACCAATGGTGTTTTCATCTTTCAGTTGTCGGTTAGCCACCGGCATAGCAACACAAATATCACGCTGCGCACTTATCTGCCATTGTAATGCTACCCAGGTTGTCAACATTAGCATTTGCACCGTTACGCGAGAATTCATCGCTATCAACCTCAACCTCTCGGTAACATCCTTCGATATCATCACAGGTAAATTAGCTCCCCGGAGGTCAGATGCTGTCCCTCCCTCACCATCACAAGGCAAAAGCAGAATTGGGATGTTTGCCAAATATTCGTACCAGAAAGCCTCCAATTTTCGACCCTGTTCACTTTCAAGTAAGGTATATTGCTCCATAGCATAATTTAAATAATCGTTCACAGGCGGGGATATCTTGCCACCACTAAGAGCTGCTAATACCAATCGCCATGACCAGCCATCAAAAAACAGGTGATGAAAATTCAGCAATAGTGCTTGACGTACTCCATCGCTAAAATTCACTTGCAACAGTTCGAATCGTGTGGGAGGAATACCATAAGGTGAGAGCGGCGCTTCAACCATCTGCCGGAGACGCTGAGTCAAAACGGGCATGCCCGTTGCAATAGTGTATTTTGTTAAATCGACTTCACTATGAACCAGTTTGACCGGCATCGGAGGATGGATTACCGGGTTAACGCCTTGTTCGTTGTATTCCAGACTACAACGCAGCATCAGCTGCTGTGAGACAAGCTCAGTTAGCGTTTTTTCCAGCCAAGCAACATCCGCCTCCGCATTGATAAGCAAAACAGCGGGAACATTATAAGCGCCAGATTCATCAGCAATTTCCGTTGCCGCCCAAATTGCTAATTGCTGACCAGAAAGTACATGCTCATTGTTCCTCGTTTCCATCTCCGGTGTTGTAGATACGGAGGATAATTGAACATTGTCTTTCACCAATTGATAAAACTCGTTCAGATCCAGGCAATCCAACAAATCCATCAATTTCAGATCCGTACCTAATGCCGCGTTCAGTCGAACCACAAGTTGCTCACCATTAAGTGAATTGCCTCCGGCCGCAAAAAAATCATCGTCAAGTGTTAATTTCGGTTCTTTCAGCACTTCTCTGACTTGAGTCAACAGTATCTCTTCAACATTTTCTCCTGAATTTGATATCGAAGTGTGCGGTACAACGTCAGAAACCATAGCAGGGTTCTCAATAGTCTCTGGCCAGCAATAGGTGACCACAAAAGGAGCAAATGGCAGTTCAATACGACAATTGATCTTGCGTTCACACCCTTGCTGCCAATCCAAATTAGCGCCATTGACAAACCAATCTCCAAGCAATGTCAACAAAGATCTTTCACTATCATATGACTGATAACCCAACGTGTTAATGGCTGTTGCAAGCTCACCACAACGACTGAATCTCACCAAGCATAGTTCAACCTGTTCTTGCAACAAGGTTTGCAAACGCTGGTGATCAAATGTTGAATCAGTGACTAGTTCATCAGCAAGACGCAATGCATCAACAAATTCAAGACCACCATCGACGACCTGTGCAGCCAATTTCCCCACACCGTAGGCCAGTAACAAGTCAATTGTCACCCCAAACGCTGTCAATACCGCGTGATGTCCCAACAACCAAATAATCCAACGCTGCCGAAGCGTCCAAGTTTTCCTTGAACATAAGTTCTCTGCTTGTTTTATTACACGATGAAAAGCCGGAAATGTTTCTCCTCGTTTCATCAATAGTTGAATATCTATTGGAGAGCATTCATCAAAAATAAGACCAACAGATAACGAAGATGATGGTGAAGATAGTGAGATTGAACCGTGGTTCGTGAGTTGCTGCACTAAATGCGAAACAGATGAAGCCACGCAGCTCCAACGATATGGGAAATGCTCCCGTCCCAACATTAATATATCGGCAATCTCGTCAATTGATGCTTCGGTTGAGGATAACGCATTAGTTATAGCACTTAGGTAAGTGCTGAGATCTTGTGTCGTCTGTGCCGATATCAGCACCAACCTCTCATTTATTTCGTATTTTTTGTGCCTTAAAGTTGAGGGAGCCTCTTCAACGACTAAATGCACATTAGTACCACTTAGCCCAAACCCACTGATTCCCGCGCAGTAAGGACGCTGACCTTGACGTGGCCACGGCTCACAAGAGGAAGAGACACGTATCGGCAGCTCTTCTGTAGATCTACACAATGGATTCAACTGTTGGAAGTGAGCCGTAGGGAAAATCTGACCAGTGCGGAATTGAGCTATAATACGAACAAGCCCCGCCAACCCAGCCATACCACTTAAATGTCCAAAATTACTTTTTACAGAAGAGATAACACAAGGCTCCTGCTGCACTCCATAGGCGGCAAATGTATCGACTAAACCTTGCACTTCTATCGGATCACCAATTTTAGTCCCCGTACCATGAGCTTCTATGTAACCAATATCAGTAGCTGTGACCCCTGCTTGATGCCATGCTGCCGTAATCACCTCGGTTTGTGCGATGCTGCTAGGTGCAGTGATACCATTGCTACGGCCACCGTCATGATTAATCGCACTCCCTCGTATGACAGCATGGATAACATCATTATCTTGATGTGCACGACTCAACCGTTTAAGCAGGACAAAACCGCCTCCTTCCCCAAATCCAGCACCATCAGCCATTGCATCGAAAGGACGGCATCGATCTGTCGTTGACTCAACCCCTAACCCACTTGAGTTCTCACTACGCTGAGGCAAGGTGCCTAAAACAAGTTCACAGCCTCCTACCAGAGCAAAATCAGCCTCCCCTGTCAGAATTTTGTTCCGTGCTTCGTGAAGTGCGACCAAAAATGATGAACATCCCGTATCTATGGCATAAACTGGGCCACGCAGATCAAGCAGATACGCAATGCGACCTGCTGAAAAAGCATGCAAGCTACCGATAAAAGCGAACGGATTGGCTTTTCCCTGTACTGACAACGACTGAAAAAGATCTGGATGTGGCCCGCCATGCGCAGCAACAAGTACTGCTGTACGCGCATCTGATAACTCTTTCAGAGTGTATCCCGCATTGACAATCGCTTCTGTAGCCAGTTGGAGCCCTATGCGTTGTCTGGGATCGATATATTCAGCTTCACTTAGTGCAATACCAAAATAACGATGATCGAACCCTGTAATTTCATCAAGCCATCCCCCCTCTTTTTCATTACCTGTAAGAACCTGCCCCGTATTGACCACCCGACTTTCAGGTATTGGGCGAATGCAATCCCGACCATCAGCCAGAATATCAATCAATTCACGCCAATTTGAACATTGTGGTAACCGAAAAGAGACGCCAATTATGGCGACCGCATCATCTGAATATAGTGTCGTCACAGCTGTACCACCTTAGTTTTATTGGGAGCTGTGCTCTCGCCACCGAGCACTTTGGCTAAGGACTCAATGGATGGATATTTAAATAGTTGGGCAACAGTGAGATTTGGAAAATGACGACGTAATCGCCCAAAAACCACTAACGACTTGAATGAGTCACCTCCCGATTCCAGGAATTTAGCCTGCATATCAATATCATCACGCTTAAGCACTTCACGCCAAATATCTAAGATAAGCTTTTCTATGTCATTACGAGGAACGGTAACATCAGAAGAAATCGATTCAACAGTATTAACAGAAGCCTGCAAACGCTCTATATCAAGCTTTCCATTAGCATTAACAAGGATTTCATCAATGTTGTAGATTCTGGATGGAATATGACTGGCCGGTAATCGGGTAGCTAAGTTTGAAAGTAGTTCATTTTCTCTCACAGTACCCACAACATAAGCAACCAGTTCATCAATCTGGTGAAACTCAGATTTTACACTTGTAACAACAACCTGCTTAATCCCAAGTTCAGCAAGCAAGGCATTCTCAATCTCTTTAGGTTGGATTCGATATCCACGGATTTTGAGCTGGCGATCTACGCGCCCGATAAATAAATAGTTGCCTTGCTCGTTTTGTTTAACCAAATCACCACTGGCATAAAACCTACGTCCAAAGATATCAACAAAGTGAGTTTCTGTCAGATCTTGATCCCCATGATAGCCTCTGGCCAACGCACGCCCCCCTATATATAGTTGCCCCACTTCCCCGAAGGAAACTGGTCGCCTGGCGTCATCCAGTACAGCTATTTCAACGCCATTTAAGGGCTTACCGATTGGAATTGAGTCATTGCCCAGGAGTGTTCCATTCAGCTGATGCATTAATACACCAATAGTCGTTTCCGAAGGGCCATAGTGATTAAATATTCTCAGATTGGGGTTCGCTGCAAATAAAGTTTTAGCAAGTGCCGAAGTTAGTTCTTCCCCACCAATAATAAGTACTTTTTCAGGTAGTAATTCCGCAAGGTTACCTTCTCTGGATAACATCTCTAATTGCGAAGGCGTGCATTTCAACATCTCAATTGAAAATTTACTTATATGCTTAGCAAGCGCGATTGAGTCCAGCATCATTTCTCGATTGATAAGCTCAAGGGTACGACCTGTTAGCAGAGCAACGAAAATAGACGTATTACCAAGATCCGAAGCAAAAGTTGTTGTACTCGCCAAACTGGAGGGTATTGGTGATACGCGCTCAACAAATGCCGAGACGTAATTCATGATACTGCTGTGTTCAATTGCGACAAGTTTGGGAATTCCTGTTGAGCCGGAAGTTGATACCAAATAAGCCAAATCACCGGCTTTGCGACCTGATACCGGAATGTATTCCTGTGACTCTAATATTTGTCTATCAAGATTAATGTAAGAATGGTGCTCAATACGTCGGCAGTTCAAATCATTAGTTAATACTTTAACCCCGCCTGCACGCTCTATTAATTCATTAATTCTACTGTCGGGTTCACTGACCTCTAACTGAATATATGCAGCGCCAACTGCCCAGATAGCCAATGCAGCTACAAGACTTGTAGTAGATCTTTCCATAAAAATTGCCACAACATCACCATTTACCACTCCTTGTGAAATGAGTAATTGAGCAATGGCACCAGCCTTCCCTGCCAATTCTTTATAAGTAAGCGCAATGTTGTCATGGCGTACAGCATATAATGAATTTGAAGTGGCTACTGAATTGGCAAAAAGATCTGCACAAGTTCTTGATTCTGTCAAAGTGTTCCATGTTTGCATCTCATGTCCTCATTTGGCAGGGAAAAATTGCAATGCATTGGTGAAGCCATGATCACATAGACTTTGCGTGATCCACTAAACGGTTCCCTACCGTGGGCAACAGCAAGGTTGTCAACAACCGCCACATCACCGTTCTTCCAATCCGGGTACACTGTCTCCGCATCAATAGCGGCTCGAATTTCAATTAATGTGGATTCGCTGATAAGAGTACCGTCGCCATATTTCGCCATTCGTGGAAATATCCCCGCACCGAGTGCAGCTTCCAAAGCAAACTGAACTTCTTCAGGCAAACTGGAAGGATGGAACAGATTCGCTTGATTAAACCAGCTTTCTTCCCCAGTGTAAGGATGAGTCACAACACCTTGTACAACCTGCCGTGTGATTAACTGCTCTTCATCTAGCCACTCAAAGTCAACACCTTCAGATCTGAGTTTCTCTTCAACTATTCTCCTTTCCTCAGTCTGAAATACTTGCTGCCAAGTTAAGTCAAACCCAGTGTTATAACGTCGTTCATATAAAACACCTTTACTTTTAAATTCTTCACGGGTTTTATTCGAGAGGCGTTGGAGTACTTTTCGATAGTCTGCCAATGTTGTCTGACCACCAGAATCAGCAGCTTTTTTTGACCACAACCATAAATATTTTGGCCAAGTACGCCGGTAAGACATTTCATTATGCAAAGGTATTCGTTGATCAGCAGGGTACTCTGTAGAAGTGAACACCCGATCATTGACTTTAGTACGTGGTGTTGATGGTTCTTCATAATCCAATATTTCAGGAGTTGCACTTAATACTGCTTCTCTGAATGCAATAACATCTTCAATGTTGAATCCACGAAAAAGTAAGGCACCATTATCATTAAGCTTTTTTTTACACTCGTTCCAGTTATTACTAAGCCAGGAATACAGTGTGATCCCACTATTTGGAGAGTAAATCGTATAAGGTAGCATATCATATTAATCCTATTTAAAATGGATTAGCTAAACTGCCTACATCATTCATTTTCCAAAGTTATTGATTGAGTAAATTACCAAAACTAAAAAGAGCAGCAGGAATTCGAAATATCTGGCACTATTTCAATACCATTAAAATATATTTAAAACGTATATCCAAGTAACTTGGATATATAAGTCTTAGAATTTGTAAACGGTTAGTAATCCCAAACGCTAGTGAAATTACATTTAATAAATTGATCTATTGCTGTTATGAACATCTTATTACATAAACCAGAAAGACTCAATACTCCAACAGAATTTAGATGGATAAAATTGCCGTTTGTCTCAGACGCTTTATCCTGAACTTTTTTTATAAGAGTAAGTATATTCAGTTAAATAGTTAATAATCTGTATGGTTTGATAGGTTGAAAAACTATTACTGACATTATTATCAGACTTATTTTTCATATTTTAGGTAATCTTTGATATACCTAACGATAGTCGTTTTATAAATTTGTAATACTTGAAAACCATGAATATAAATAACTTTTCAAAATAGTAGATCACTTGGAGGGAACTCAGTCCAATTTTTGCGATCTGATCAATTGCAAAAAATCCCAAAACCACAAAACGGACTGAGTTATGCCTATCATAGCACTGATACCCCGCAATGAACGACGCCAGATGAAAAAAATTATCCAGCGCACCCGAGATAAAAATTATGCTCGCAGACTCATGGCCATATTGATGCTACATCGAGGCGAGTCTGTCTCACAGGTCGCCAGAACCCTTTGTGCCGGTCGTTCTTCCGTCAATCGCTGGATAAATTGGTTTACTTTATATGGTCTGGAAGGTTTGAAAAGCCTGCCTGCGGGCAGACCCACTGTCTGGAATTTAATCCCATTTTATCCTTTGATATCTTTTTTATTGCAACATTCTCCCCAACAATTGGGTTGCTTGCGTTCTCGTTGGAGTCTTGAACTTTTTATAATTAAAATCAATGAATTATTAAATATAAAATTATCCATCAGCACCTTCTATCGTTACTTACATAAAACAGGTATCGTTTGGCGAAGGGCAGCGCCGACGCTTAAATTACCCGATCCCGAATACCCTGAAAAAATGGCGAAAATTACCGAGGCGTTGTCAACGTGCTCGGAAAAACATCCCGTTTTTTATGAAGACGAAGTCGATATCGAGCTAAATCCCAAAATCGGTTCTGACGGGTATTTAAAAGGACAGCAGAAACGTATCGTGACACCAGGAAAAAACTAAAAACATTACCTTGCGGGCTGCCTGAATGTTCAAACAGGGAAAATCACTTATGTTGGCGGATTAAATAAAGATTCTCGATTATTTATCAATGTATTGAAAGAACTTGATCGCCAATATTGCCATGCTGAAACCCTCACGTTAATTTTGGATAATTATAGTATTCACAAAAGCCGGATGGTCAGTGATTGACTGACCTGTCATCCTAAATTTAACCTATTGTTTTTACCTGTTTATTCCCCCTGGCTGAATAAAATTGAGCGCCTGTGGCAATCCCTGCATGAAACGGTGACACGAAATCATTGCTGCCAGTATATGTGGCAGTTGCTCGAAAAAGTGAAAACATTTTTGAATTCATTCTCCTACAGGACTAACAGAGAATAAAAAGAGAGGGTGTATCATAATTATGAAAAGTTATTTATTCCAACCTTCAGAAAAAAGTAAAACCACTTTAACATAGTTACACATACAGCTATTAAGAGTTATATCGCACATGTATTGGAACTTTTTCTTTTCCTGCGAAATAAGGGTCTTTAAGTTGTATCATGATACAATTCACCGTTAAATAACATAAATTATTTTTAACAACCGTAAATATATTGATTGGATTTACTACGAACTTCTTTTAAGAAGCAAAATAAATTTATAAAAATTTTAAAAAACAACTAGAGCGCAGAGTCAAAAGGTATCGTTAAAAACTTATTGCGGTTAACAAAAAACACGACCCGAACGAATTATTTTGGCAGAGTGATGTCGGTTTCACCTAAAGAATATCACATAAAAAAATGATTTATATCTACATCTTAGAATATACGATAACTGAGGTTGTCACCTTGTTGAGTAGCAACAAATCGATTAATCCCTTACCGGAAAACTTTATTGTCCCTGCACATTAAATTTAAAAAATCAAATTCTAGGAAAGGAAAAACAAGAAAATCTGATTATCAGTTTAATACAGATTAAAATACGGAGAAAATAACAGATAAAGGTTAAAAACATAGGCGCTTCATTAATACCAGATTTTAAAAAGAGACAACGTGACTAAAAACGGTTTTATTTTCTGGCACGTTTAATGCGTTTATCAGCAATGCTAATCGTCTGTCTATTTTACATTCATCTAACCGATCTGACTATTTAAAAACACTAATATAAAAAGATGGCAGATTCGACTAATAAGTGCAATTTTTCAGAAGGGCGGTCAGTTGCTATAGTAGGCATCTTTCTCGCCAAAGGAAAATGCACTATGGCCTATACACAACTGACCGAAACAGAAAGATACCAGAT
>NZ_CAWNXG010000058.1:0-24583 GCF_963878145.1 Photorhabdus sp. S10-54
AAACCGCCTGCTCACTAAAGATATCCTGAGAAGTAATATTGATATCTTCAGATAGGATTTTTCCATTCACTTTCCGGTTGTTTGGAACTGCACCCTTAGCCAAATCCACCGTTTCCACTAAACCAAGGTTTTTAAAAACTCGCCAATCCGTGATAATTTCGATAATAATAGTATTATATTGGTATTATTCAGGGTTACATATGGCAAAGATTGGCTATGTTCGGGTGTCAACAAATGACCAAAACAGTGATTTACAGCGAAACGCATTGATAAGTATAAATTGTGAACAAATTTTTGAGGATAAAATTAGCGGAAAAACATCCAACAGACCAGGTTTAAAACGAGCTTTAAAACTACTTAAAAAAGGTGACACTCTAGTCGTTTGGAAATTGGATCGACTAGGGCGTAGCGTAAAAAATATGGTGACTTTGATTTCCGATTTAAGTGAACGCGGTATTCATTTTCAAAGCTTGACTGATAGCATTGATACCAGTACTTCTATGGGACGATTTTTCTTTCATGTTATGAGTGCATTGGCTGAAATGGAGCGGGAATTAATCGTAGAAAGAACAAATGCAGGATTAATAGCTGCTCGTGCCCAAGGGAGAATTGGTGGTAGACCAGTATCACTTTCATTTGTTGAACAACAACAAGCAGCAAGATTGCTGGCAAAAGGCCACACACGGAAACAGTTATCATTAATTTACAACATATCGTTATCTACAATATATAAATATTTTCCAGTAAATAAAACAAATTGTCGATCAAATTAGTATTTTCAGTGCGGCTAGTTAAATGTTTAATTTTGTATTCATAATATCCAAGGCTAATTGGTTATTAATTTATCCAAAATATATCACGTTTCTTTTCTATACAAAAAACTTCCGCCGCACTATACGATATAAAGAAACAATGGAATAAGTTAACAATCAGCTATTGCTAGCAAAAGAATCTATTGTGTATGAAATCCACTGCATCTGGACGTTTTTGGGTAACGAATTGCCATCAGCATAGGATTTACACATCTAAGTAAATTAATTTATTTACAATTGAAAAGTGTGTCAGTACCTGGAAATCACTAGGTAAACGCGACCAATAAAGTTGATTTCATTAATTGCACAGTCAAAAGTTACATCGTTATCACAAACTCGGATCTTACTGACTGGGATTCTTGTAATTTTTTTAATGCTGTGCATGCCTTCAATATCAATTAACCATAAACCATCTTGAACATCAGGTTCTTCTGTATCTAGCAAATACCAAGTTTTATTGTTATCGACAATAAGAGGTTTTTTTATTTCTCTGGCAATCAGTTGATTATCTAAAATCACTGGATCGTCATCGCTCAGCTTTCCACCAATCAATTTAACGCGTTGTATTTTCGGGGTAATAATGTTTTTTAAAGATTCCTTTTTCTTTTCTCCATCAGGGAACATTTCTCCTTGTCCTGTGCTTAGCCATAACAATGAAGCATTGGTTTCAAGGTTGCATTGAATAACCCAATCGGCTGGAAAGCTGTCCCTTAAATAACGGTTTGCCATTGTGCTTTTAGACACGCCTAAATGGTCGCTCAATGCTTGACGTGATTTAAAACTATATGCACTGATAAGGCGTTCGATAGCTTGCTTTCCTCCACTATCTGCACCCATTTTTATCTCAGTTATGTTTTTTTTCATTGAAAGTACAGTTTAGTGAGTTTGCCGTCTCCACAAAGCCCTCTGATTAAGAGCTATAGTGATCCCAAATAAATTTATTAGATCCGATAGAGGATATTGCATCATGGGCATATAAATTTCAATCTATACCCGTTATCTTTCAAGTTGCCTCTTTGTTGGCTACACTCACTCACCCCGGTCACATAGTTACCTATGCTCCCGGGGATTCGCTCCCTTGCCGTCGCGATGCATCTTGAAATCCATAGGGTATATATACTTTGTGAAACTATGTCATCTAAATAAAGAGAAAAAATCTTCCAATCGATAAAATAAGAAAAACTTATTAATTACAATGGATTGTGATCGGAAAGAAACCTTTTTAACCATTAATTATTTCAATAAAAACAATAATTAATATATTAACACTATCAAATATAGTTCTCAAAAAAGATGAAAAACCACTTTAAATTTTTCTAATCAAAGTGTACTGTTCTTATATACAGTTATGTTATGCGGAGGTAAGTTTGTCAGTGGACTTTCTTATGGAATCAGTAATAGCGCAACGTATTAATTTTATAGCCAGAATGGCAACGAGCTGTGAATGTAATCATGCTGAAGATAAAGAACTTGCTTTAGTTTGGATTGCTGAGTTGTCGACACCACTTGCAAAACAACTTATTAACCACCACGAAACGCTTGAAGAATAAATGCGGCAGATAAATGTGGGAATTCTGTATGATAAATAATCTAAAGTTTCTAAATTGATAATGATTGCATTGGAAAATGAGCTGAGAAATAGACTTTGCCTATGAATTCAGCAAATTTTGGAAGATATGATTAATTATTAAATTAGCCACTGAAAAGTGGCTTCTTGCTTCTCATTTGTACTGTTTCCTTAACAATATTGTTTCATTGTTTCTCTCCCACTATTCAGCGCACCATAACACTTTAAATTAACAATATTGACTAAATTAGAGAGGGTATACCTAATGAAAATAATTGCACAGCAGAATGATACTGTTGATGCTTTATGCTGGCGTCATTATGGTCGGACTCAAGGTATGACAGAACAGGTATTATTAGTTAACCCAAGCTTGGCCGAGTATGGTGTAACTCTGCCACATGGTACAGAAGTTGAGATGCCGGAAATTATGACAGCTACAACGAAACCTATTTTGCAACTATGGGATTAAAGATATCCATCCTAAATTAGCGGTTTTTAAATAGAATTATCACTCTATATCAGGAAATTAAACTTATCTATTCTGGCTAGATAAATAGTTGAACTGGAACATTATACTTAATATATAATCAATCAGCGTAAATTTGAATTTTTTTAACTATTAGAGTCAAGCTTTAACAAAAGAATTACCTAGTAACATAGATTACATAAAGGCCTTTCTCGATTACGGGAAGGGCTTTTTAATTTATGTTGTTATATTTTCTATTTTCAAGAAACTTGTTTTGTCTTTCTTACAATTCCTCTTTGATGTTGGCAGCTGCCTTTGCTGGCATTCTTTCATACATAAACCCACAACCACCAAATGGCATTTTTCCAAACATGGATACACAACTAACAGAACTTTTGCGCTTATTGCGTAACCTGATCAGAACTGGTGTTGTTACCGAGGTAGATACCACCCGGGGAGTATGCCGAATTGCGACAGGCAATCTCGAAACTGACTGGCGGCCTTGGTTGACAATGCGAGCAGGTAATTCCCGAACTTGGTGGGCTCCCAGCCGTGGTGAGCAAGTTTTGTTATTATCTGTTGGCGGTGAATTGACCACATCCTTTGTATTACCGGCTGTTTATTCTAATCAATTTCCGGAGCCATTGGCTGTTTCTGGAAAAACTGTTGATACTGCTTTTGCTGATCAATTTCCATCAGCATTGCCTGCTTCTGCGGAAGCTGTCCATATTGTCTTCCCTGATGGAGCAGTAATGGAGTATGAACCAGCATTTAGTGCCTTAAAGGTAACAGGTATTAAGACTGCTGTAGTGCAGGCTTCAAATTCTGTAGCAATTGAAGCAACCAATATCTCACTCAAGGCACTCAATTCAATCAAACTTGAGGCAATCAACTCTATCGAACTGACTTCAGTCAACAAAATCGATATGAAAACACTACAAGTCGGAATGAATGCACTGGCGGTAAAAGCAGATGCAGCCAAAGGCATCACACTGGAAACACCAGAGTTTGCTGTAAAAGGAAAAACTAAGCTGGAAGGTGATGTTGAAAATACAGGCGGAAAACTCAGTTCTAATGGTGTGACCTTACATTCTCACCAACATACCGGCGTTATGGCAGGCGGTGCGACAACAGGAGGCCCAGTATAATGATGTACCTTGGAATGAATCGACAAACCGGTCATAGCCTGACGGATCTGGATCATGTACGCCAGTCTGTCAGCGACATCTTACTAACCCCCATCGGTAGTCGTTTGGCTCGTCGTACTTATGGTTCTCTGCTACCTGAATTAATTGACTGGCCACAGAACGCGGCTCTACGCCTGCAAATTATGGCAGCCACCTATACAGCTATTAGCCGTTGGGAACCGCGAATTAATCTGACAGCTATCACCATAAATACCCAACAAGACGGCAAAATGACAGTAGATATATCTGGTCATTATCAGCTGTCCCCTGGGGGGTTTTCTTTATCTATCCCTGTGAGGTAAAACAATGCCGACCATTGATCTAAGCCAGTTGCCGCCACCTGATGTAGTCGAGCCACTAGATTATGAAAGCCTGTTGGCTGAACGTAAAGCCAAATTAATATCTCTTTATCCTGAAGAACAACAGGATGCTATTACTCGAACATTGGAATTAGAATCCGAACCTCTGGTTAAGTTACTTGAGGAAAATGCTTACCGGGAATTGATATTGCGCCAGCGGGTTAATGAAGCTGCTCGTGCAGTAATGTTGGCCTATGCAACCAATAGCGATTTAGACCAGTTAGGAGCGAACTATAACGTTACCCGGGCAGTTATGGAGCCTGATAGCACTTTCCGTGATCGCATCCAAAGAGCCTTCGAAGGGCTAAGTGTTGCAGGGCCAATAGGTGCGTATGAATATCATGCTCTTAAGGTTAATGAAAGTATTCATGCTAATAAAAGCGAATACAAAGGTGAATATCAAACTGTTGCAGATGTTTCCGTCATCAGCCCATCACCAGCCAATGTGACTGTGACTGTTTTATCACGGAAATGGAAATGGGAAAAAGATAAAGAAGATGAGGAAGATAAGGAGCATAACGGTGTAGCTTCACAAGATTTATTAGATAAAGTGATTGTGGCACTTAATGATGAAAACGTCAGACCAGTTGCTGATCGGGTCAAAGTGCAGTCAGCCCAAATAGTGGAATATCAAATTGATGCTGTGCTTTATCTCTATCCGACACCTGAATCTGAGCCTATCCGTAAATTGGCTCAACAAAATATGGATAAATACATGCTAGATCAACATAAGTTAGGCAGAGATATTCGGTTATCTGCCATTTATGCTGCGCTGCATGTCGCGGGAGTACAGCAGGTAGAACTGAGAGCTCCGACGAAGGACATAATTCTGTGTAAAGATCAAGCTCCTTATTGTACTGACGCAAAACTGGAAATAGGTAAAACACAAACTGCTGATTGTTCCAAACCAAATTCAGGTTTGATAGTAGGAGGTTCTGATGAATGACCGCCTGTTACCAACAGGTTCTACGGTTTTGGAGTTGGCTGCTGCTAAGGCATGTTCACAATTGCAAAATATTCCAGTCCCGCTTCGCCAACTCTGGAATCCTGATACTTGCCCTGAGGAATTATTACCCTATCTAGCATGGGCGTGGTCGGTTGATCGCTGGGACGAAAATTGGTCGGCAAACACTAAGCGGGAAGTGATAAAAAATTCGCTGTTTCTGCATAAACACAAGGGAACCATTGGTGCCGTCCGTCGCGTGGTAGAACCGCTTGGTTATCTCATTCAAATAAAGGAATGGTGGCAGAACAATGAAACACCGGGCACATTCCGGTTGGCGATAGGGGTACAGGAAAACGGGATCACCGAAGAAACTTTTTTAGAGCTGGAACGACTAATTTCTGATGCCAAGCCTGTAAGTCGTCATTTGATAGGTTTGTCAATCAATCTGGATGTTAAGGGCGAATTTTATTGTGCTGCGACGAGTTATAGTGGAGATGACCTCACTGTTTACCAATATCTCCCTGACATCATTACAACTAGCGACAATACGCCTTTAGGGGCAGCAATTCATTTGATCGAAACAGATACATTGAGGGTTTCACCATGAAATATTTTGCAATTTTAACTAACCTGGGAGCGGCGAAACTGGCAAATGCTGCTGCTTTGGGGACAAAAGTCGATATTACTCACATGGCTGTTGGTGACGGTGGCGGTAAATTACCAGATCCTGACGTCAATCAGACAAAATTAGTTAATGAAAAGCGTCGTGCTGCAATTAATACATTAGGCGTCGACTCGGTAAACACCAACCAAATTATTGCCGAACAAATTATCCCTGAAAGTGAGGGTGGTTGGTGGATGCGTGAAATTGGTCTGTTTGACAGTGAAGGTAACTTGATTGCAGTAGCAAACTGTCCGGAAACCTATAAACCACAATTACAGGAAGGTTCGGGTAGAACACAAACTATCAGAATGATCTTGATTGTTAGCAATACGGATTCGGTAACGCTGAAAATCGATCCCTCTGTAGTTTTAGCAACTCGTGATTATGTAGATAGCTCTATTCAGAAACATGAAAAAAGCCGTAATCACCCAGACGCCACGTTGACAGAAAAAGGTTTTACAAAACTTAGTAGTGCCATTAACAGTAATGATGAAACTACAGCAGCAACACCCAAAGCAGTAAAAGCGGCTTATGATAATGCTAATAGTAAATTGGCAAAAAACCAAAATGGCGCGGATATCCCAGATAAAAATGCTTTTGTAAAAAACCTTGGTTTGATGGAAAAGCTAATTCCGATAGGTGTACCACTTCCTTGGCCGACGGCCACACTGCCGGATGGGTGGTTGCAATGTAATGGTGCGGCCTTTGATAAAGCGAAATTTCCGGAATTAGCCAAGGCTTATCCTGGTGGTAATTTGCCCGATTTAAGGGGTGAATTTATCCGTGGCTGGGATGACAAGCGTGGCGTTGATCCAGATCGTACATTATTGGTATGGCAAGAAGGGTCTTATTTACTACAGGAAGTTCATCAACCTGCTGATAATGTTGTTAACTTCTCAGTTAATGAGCGTACGAAATTACAGTGGGATACCCCTCAAAATAAAGATATTCAATTAAGAGCTAGAGCTTCTGGAGGTTCAGCAACGACTTGGACTACCAGTGCTAATTATATAGGGGTATCAAGGCCACGTAACGTAGCGTTTAACTACATTGTAAGGGCAGCATAATGCTCATGTCTGTACTTGAAGAGATCCCGGTAGGAATACCACTTCCTTGGCCGACTGACATACCACCAAATGGGTGGGTGAAATGTAATGGGGAAATCTTTGATAAGTCTTTATATCCAAAATTAGCGGAAGTTTATCCTACTGGTAGATTACCCGATTTACGTGGTGAATTTATCCGGGGCTGGGATGATGGACGTGGGGTAGATATTGGTCGATATATATTATCCTCTCAATTAGCAGATATTGCTCCACACAGTCACAGGATTGGACGGATGTGGTCTAACTCAAATGGTGGAATCGAGGGGGTGGGTACACCAAGCTATATTCTCAATAGTGTGCACCAAGGCGTTAACTACGGAATTGATCCTCGCGGATTAGGTGTTGCTATTGGAATGGGAGCTGGTGGTTTCGGTTATATGGATAATGCAATTGCTGCTTCAACAGGAATAGAAACACGTCCACGAAACATGGCATTTAATTACATTGTAAGGATTGCCTGATGAATAAGGTTGTACTGGATAAAAATAATATTGCTATCAGTACTGGAAGTATCGTTGTGTTTAATTACGATGCGATTACGCTGGAATATTTAAACAGTTCTGATGAGTATCTTCCCGTTGGTGTCGGTATTCCTGCCAATTCCTGCGCAGACGCGCCACCTGATACCCAAGAGGGATATGTCGCCTGCCGTTCATCTGATTTGACCGGTTGGCAAATTGTACCAGATTATCGAGGAAAAATAGCTTACAGCACACAAACTGGGGAACAGAAGGAAATCATTAAACCTGGTGAATTACCAGAAATGCTGACATTCAAACAGCCAAGCACCGATTTTGACAAGTGGGATGGTGAAAGATGGGTAACGGACATTGAAGCTCAAAAAGCCGCTCAGATTAAACAGGCAGAACAACAACGTGTCACTCTTCGCCAACAGGCTGATGAAGCCATGACTTTATTACAATATGCTATTGAGACTGAGATGGCCTCAGACGCAGAGAAAACATTATTGCTTGCCTGGAAGAAGTATGTGGTATTACTGAGCCGTGTTGATACTTCAATGGCTTCAGATATTGAGTGGCCGCAAATACCAGAATAATAAAATTATCAAGACCGGGCGTTATTCTGTCTCCGGTCTTTTTTCAGTTAAGGCTATGGCTATGTTGGCCTGTCGATTTTTGATGCTTTTGAAGTATCAACCTGGTTAAGTATGGCTAGGTATTTTTTCCATTCCAATAAGACCTGGCGCATTAGGTAAACACTTATTGATTACCCTAAAAAGCCAGAGTAGAAAAAAGGCCTGCGGTCTGTGAACTGCGGGCCTATATTATTTATACTGGTCGTACAGGCCACTCAATATCTGGTGCTATGGTGGGATCAATGCGGTTTGCTTGCATTCGGTATTTTTTCCAGGCTTTGAGTCGTTCTATCTCTTCCGCAGTTGCTTCGCTCAGATCAATGGCATCCTGTAAGGGGGCAATATTATTGCTGGCAAGGGCTAACAATTCCTCTTTATGTCTTTCTGCTTGAGCAACTAACTCGGCCTTTGTATACTCACGCGGAACAATATCACCATTTATATATTGCCATTTGCCAGAAATATCACAAGAATCAGGCAAATTACTCACCTCAGCTACACTCATTCCATCTGGGTTAAAAGCTGATATATCTCCTGATATTGAACGGATTACATTATTAAAATCATACATTACTTTGATTGTATCAAGGTTAAAGCTTTTCTGGCATTCATACCAGTCTTGGCCGTCTTCTGACTTCAAATAAATGACATTAAAATCCGCAATGAATTTTCTGGCTTGTTTTGAGTCAGGTATGTATTGGGAAAAATTTTTGATGTTCTGCATATATTAATCACCTTACTAAATATTGGATATATTCATCCATATGCCGTTAACCTTCTTCTGTATTGGCCTGCGGTTTACGGTGTCAACTAATTCATCTCTATTTTCATTTATTGCAGCAATAATGGTATGCCCACTTGTGTCTTTATCTCCGGGACTTTTCCATATTTGCGCACTCTCTTTAGCGCCAAGGCGAATGTCCTGAATATAACGCGTATCTGATTCTGATTTTGTATAAGCACCAATAATCGCAGCGGTTGGTCTATATCCTTCATGATAGACCTGATACCCCCTAACTCGAAGATTATCAGATTTCAAGCTCATCCATTCATTGGTTGGCCCTCCAGAGAGAGCATGCTGCCATTTGAAATATTCGTTACCATTATCCCCCGTTCTAAACCACATATAGGAGTCTGTATCATTATCTCCTGTGTCTTTAAAACCGACAGAGGCGAAGTCGGTGTGTCTGTTCCAACTCAGCATAGAGTCAGTAGTAATAGTTATGTCACCTGTTACACTGCCTCCGCTACGTTGCAACGCGTTTGCGGCTTTGGTAACGGTTTCCACCAAACCAAGATTTTTCAAAACTCACTAATCCGTGAGATTTCCGAAAGAATAGTTTCGTATCGGCACTAAGCAGGAGTATATATGGCAAAGATTGGCTATATCAGGGTGCCAATAAATGACCAGAACAGTGATTTACAGAGAAATGCGTCGATGTGTATAAATTATCACCTATTTTTGTAGAGAAAATCTGTGAAAAAATAATCAATAAACAGAGCTAAAAGTTTACGACAGAAGAAACAGATATTGATTTAAGAGGTTTCCTTTTCCACTATCTATAAAGTACAAGCAATTAAATTATTAGAAAAAATAATAAATTAACCAACCTGATTTGTATCATCTCCCACACATTTCCCATCGAATGATTTAATAATTCGGATACTTCAACATAGCGGGACACCTTAATAGGAGAACCGCTAATATGGCACAAGAATATCATCACGGCGTCCGTGTAGAGGAAATTAACGAAGGCACACGCACCATAACCACTGTTAGCACCGCTATTGTCGGTATGGTCTGTACTGGTCCTGAGGCAGACGAAAAAACTTTTCCATTAAACACTCCGGTTTTGATTACTGATGTTTCGATGGCAATTGGCAAAGCGGGTAAAACCGGTACATTGCCTCAGGCACTTAAAGCTATCTCAGACCAGTCTAAACCCGTTACTGTTGTTGTCCGTGTAGCACAAGGTGAAACGGAAGAACAAACTACCAGCAACATCATTGGTACTACAACTAATGAAGGTAAGAAAACCGGTATACAGGCACTGTTGGCAGCACAAAGCCAATTAGGTGTGAAGCCACGTATTCTGGGGGTTCCTGGGCTGGATACAAAGGCTGTTGCTGTTGAGTTGGCGAGTATCGCATACAAGCTGAGAGCAATGGCTTATATCAGCGCCTATGGCAGTAAGACTATCTCAGAAGTTATCGAATATCGCAAAAACTTCAGTCAGCGCGAACTGATGCTGATTTGGCCTGATTTCCTGAGTTGGGATACTGTTGCTAATAAAGAGACTATCGCCTACGCTACTGCTCGTGCACTGGGTTTGCGCGCAAAAATTGATGAAGAAACAGGTTGGCACAAAACACTGTCCAATATCGGTGTCAATGGTGTGACCGGTCTTTCAGCAGACGTATTCTGGGATCTTCAAGAGCCAGCAACAGATTCAGGTCTGCTAAACCAAAATGGTATCACAACACTTATCCGTAAAAATGGCTTCCGTTTCTGGGGTTCCCGTACCTGTGCTGATGACCCATTGTTCCAGTTCGAAAGTTACACTCGTACCGCTCAAGTATTGGCTGACACTATGGCGGAAGCGCATATGTGGGCGATCGATAAACCACTTACTCCTTCACTCGTACGAGACATTATCGAAGGTATTAACGCTAAGTTCCGCGAACTGAAATCTGGGGGTTACATTATTGACGGTCAGTGTTGGTATGACGAAAACGCCAATGATAAAGACACCTTGAAAGCGGGTAAATTGACCCTCGATTACGACTATACACCTGTACCACCACTGGAAAACATGATGTTACGCCAGCGTATTACAGATCGTTACCTGATGGATTTCGCGAAAAGCATAAACGGCTAAGGGGACACAGATGGCATTACCTCGCAAACTTAAATTCCTGAACTTGTTTAATGATGGCAATAGTTATCAGGGAATCGTGGAAGAACTTACTCTGCCTAAGCTGAGTCGTAAACTGGAAACCTATCGTGGCGGTGGTATGAACGGTAGCGCAACCGTGGATTTAGGCTTGGATGAAGGTGCATTGGACGTTGAATTTACTCTGGGAGGTATGGAAGCTCAACATTATCGGCAATGGGGTCTGACCAAAGCCGATGGCGTAATGTTGCGCTTTGCGGGCTCCTGCCAGCGCGATGATACCAGCGATGTGATTGCTGTTGAAATCGTGATGCGTGGCCGTTTCCATGAGTTTGACCACGGTACTTATAAGCAAGGAGATAATACTCAGACCAAAATCAGCGCTAAAAACACCTATTTCAAATTGACATGGGACGGTGAAGTTCTGATCGAAGTGGATACCGTTAACATGGTTGAAGTCGTTAATGGTGAAGATCGCTTGGCAGATCACCGTCGCGCTATGGGTCTTTAATCTAATCGGATAAACAAGGTTGAACCATGACAGAAACACTAATTACTCAAAACGACGAGCAGCGCACAATCGTATTAGAAGAACCGCTTGCACGTGGTAGTAGCAACATCACTGAAGTGGTGGTGCGCAAACCGAACAGTGGCGCGCTGCGTGGTGCTCGGCTACAGGCTTTGCTGGAGATGGATGTGGATTCAATGATATTGGTTTTGCCACGTGTTACCACACCAGCGCTCACTAAAAGCGACTTGTTGTCAATGACACCCGGCGATCTGATTAATCTCAGTGTTGAGGTGGTCAATTTTTTGTTACCGAAGTCGGCGAAGTCCGGTTTCCAGACCGACTAACCGTAGATGAATTGGTGGCAGATATTGCCACCGTTTTCCACTGGTCTCCGGCAGTGACAGATGAAATGTCACTACCGGAATTACTGGACTGGCGACATCGGGCCATCTTACGAAGTGGTGCAGAAAATGAGTAATACACAGTCACAGCTTAAATTGGTAATACAGTCCGTTAATAAGCTGACCAGCGCCTTGAAATCTGCCCAGCGAAATAATAAAAGGTTGGCGGATTCTCTCCGGCAAAATCGCGATGAATTCAAGCGATTAAATCAGACTTATGAAGCAATTAAACCTTATTCTGCTCCTGAATATGCGCAGGAAACTGCGCATACCAGTAACAAAAAGGAAGAAGATCGCGGTGAAGGTCGTTATAGCAAAATCAAAGAGCTTCGTGACCGCGTTAGCCAATATGGTGCTAGTGCAAAATCAGCCGGTAGCAAGATACTGACAACCAGTAAAAACTTTCTGATGCCGGGTTATGATCTTCATGTTCAAATGTCTAAAATTCAGGCACAAACCAATATTGAAAAAAATTCTCCTGAATACACTATGTTGCTCAATCAAAGTCGTGAGTTGAGCAAAAGTACAGGGATTCCTGCCAGCCAGATTGCACAGGGACAGAGCCTGTATGCCTCCAAGGGGTATTCTCCTGACCAGATAAAGAATGTGATGCCTGGTGCGGTATTAATGTCGCAGGCAAGCGGTACAGATTTCGCCAATGTGGTTGATATTAGTACTAATGTACTGGAAGGGTTTAAATTACAATCCGAGGAGATGGGGCATGTTAGTGATGTTTTGACGGCAACGCTTATTGGCTCAAAAACAACGTTGGCGGGATTGGGTGACACCATGAAATCTGTCGCTCCAGCGGCCACTTCTTTGGGGATTGATATTGAAACCGTTGCGGCTGCTACAAGAAAGCTAAGTGATGCCAATATTAAGGGAAGTGAAGCTGGAGAGGCTTTGAGCAATGTACTAAGTCGGTTGGCTGAACCGCCTAAAGCTGCCGCCGCCGCATTGAAACAACTAGATATTAAGACTCGTGATGCTAAAGGTAATTTACGGCAATTACCTGATATTCTCGTTGAACTAGATAATAAAACCCGTTCAATGAACGGTAAACAACGTACGAGTTATTTCACCGCAATTGGTGGTGAAAACGCTGTTCCTGCTTTGGATATATTGGTAAATCAAGCAGGGCAGGGAGGATTGCAAACTTTTATCGCTGGACTAAAAAATGTTCAAGGTGAATCCCAAAAAGTTGCATCTGTAGTGACGAATAATCTCACTGGTGATATCCAAAAACTCAATGCCGCTTGGAGTAATCTGGGCGTTCAGATGTTTTCTGGCGTAGAAGGTCCTACAAGAGAAGTCACTCAGCAAGTAACAAATGTAGTCAATAAAGTCAGTGAATGGATGGAAGCCAACCCACGCTTGGCTGCAACGCTTGCGACTATTACAGTAGTGGTCGGAGGCATGTTAACTGTTTTTGGCGCATTGGTACAGGCGATCGCTTCAATATTACTTCCGTTAGCTGTGGCGAAATATAGTCTTACTTTCTTTGGTAGTACTGGTGTGAGAGCGCTCGGATTAGTCGGGAATGCTCTGAAAATGTTGGGTAGCACCATGATGATCGTTGGTCGTTTGATGATGGCTAACCCAATCCTCGCCATTATTGGTGTAATTGCTATGGCGGCTGTTTATATTTGGCAAAACTGGGAAACATTGGGGCCGAAATTTTCTCAGCTTTGGGAAAATATTAAAATTAGCCTAAGTGAGAAATGGGAATCCATTAAACAGAGTGTTTTGCAAACTTGGGAAAGTATTAAAACTAATATCAGTAATGCCTGGGAATTAGTTAAGCAGAACACGTTGGATATCTGGGAGAATATTAAAATATCGATTTCGGATAAATGGAATGAAATTATTGCCGGCATAATGAGTCTGCCCGATAAATTTAAAGAGTTCGGAACTGCGATAGTTAATAGTTTGCTAGATGGGATTAATGAAAAATGGGAAGCCCTGAAACAGAAACTGACTTCATTGTCTGAGTATCTCCCTGATTGGATGCGGTCAAAGGAGGATATTTCAAAAGACGCCAGTAATAATATGAGTCCTAATGTTAGTTCGGTTCTGCCCAAACATGATAAGGGGGGCATTATTCCGGTTGGCCGATTTGGTATTGTTGGTGAATATGGACCAGAGATTGTTACTGGCCCTGTTAATGTGATTAGCCGCCGACAGACTGCTAAACTTGCTGCCGCTGCGGCATTTTCTTTGAGCGTAATGGCGCCTTCTGCCGCAGCCAGAACCGCACCATTGCATGTTCAGAGCTTACCGGTTCATGCTTATCCTCAGATTCAGGAAAAGAAAGCGGACAAACGTCAGATGGTAGAGTACCGCAGTGAATCACCGGTCTATCATATAAATATCTATGGTGCGCCGGGGCAATCTGCGCAGGATATTGCAGCAGCGGTTAGGCGCGAATTGGATGATCGGGAACGTAAACAGCAGGCGCGTTTACGCAGTTCATTCTCTGATAGAGGAGAATTCTAATTATGATGGCTGCACTGGGTTTATTTGTTTTTATGTTGAAAACCACACCATACCAAAGTATGCAACATCAGCAGTCATGGCGGCATGCTTTTAACAGCCGTATCGGGATGCGGCCTGCCTGGCAATTTCTGGGGCCGGATAACGACACAATGACACTTTCCGGTTCGTTATATCCAGAAATTACCGGTGGTCGTTTATCATTGACGGTACTACAAGTGATGGCTGATAGCGGTAAAGCTTGGTCCTTTATAGATGGCAGCGGCACGGTTTACGGTATGTTTGTCATTGAGAGTATCGACCAGACAAAAACTGAATTTATGTCGAATGGTTCTGCCCGCAAAATTGATTTCACATTGACATTACGGCGAGTGGATAGTTCTCTAAGTGAAATGTTCGGTGATCTTCAGGAACAATTCTCTATGCTTACAGACAATTTGTCAGATAGGGTCAGAGAGGTGTTGCCATGACATCTGAATTTGGCAGAGGTTCCGAAAAAGGCAGTGCACCGGCATTTCTTTTGGAAATTGACAATAAAGATATCAGCGGGCGCATTCAATCGCGCCTAATGTCACTAACGATGACAGATAATCGTGGCTTTGAAGCCGACCAGCTTGATATTGAACTGGATGATGCAGATGGAAGTTTAGTGCTACCTTCCAGAGGTAATGTAATTTCATTGGCGTTGGGATGGCGTGATCAGCCACTGATTAGTAAAGGGCGTTTTACTGTGGATGAAATTGGTCACAGTGGAGCACCGGACAAATTAACGATTCGTGCCCGTAGTGCTGATTTCCGTGAATCTCTCAATATGAGACGTGAAGAGTCTTATCATGAGAAAACGATAGGGGATATTGTCCATACTATCGCTGCTAGAAATAACCTTACCGCCGATTTGCATCAGGATATTGCGAAGATATTTATTAACCATATTGATCAGACGAATGAGTCAGATGGTAGTTTTCTTACGCGCTTGGCAAGGCAAGAAGGGGCAATTGCTTCAGTAAAAAATGGTAAGTTGATATTTATTCGGCAGGGACAGAATAAAACAGCCAGTGGTGCGGTTATCCCTGCATTGGTGATTACACGTCGGTCAGGTGACAACCACAATTTTACGCTATCTGACCGAGAGGCTTATACTGGCGTGGTAGCAAACTGGTTGGATGTCCGTAAACCGGAGAAAAAACATACCTTAACCGTTGAGCGAAAAAGTCAGAAAAATGCTGATAAATTAACCTTTTATTTAGTAGGTAGCAAAGATAACGTATTGGAACTTTCCCGTACTTATGCTGATGAAGTCAGTGCTAAACGTGCTGCCAAGGTTGCCTGGGAGAAAATACAACGTGGGGCAGCGACGTTTTCGATTCAATTGGCTCAGGGGCGTGCAGATCTCTACCCTGAAATACCAATCAAAGTTACCGGCTTTAAACCAGAAATAGATGCCGCTGAATGGACATTAACGACAGTTACCCACACGGTGAATGGATCTGGTGGTTTTACAACAGCACTGACTCTGGAATTAAAAATTGATGATCTCGACATGAAATAATTGTTCTTCAAATGAGATCTCATTGTTATATTGTTCGCATAATGAGAGTTCATGTTTTAGTTAAAGGTAAAAAATATGATCAAGTGTCCTCTTTGTGGTAAAGCTGCTCATGCACGCAGCAGCTTTGAGCATTCCTGCCATACAAAAGAACGTTATAATCAATGCCAGAACATCAATTGTGGTGCTACTTTCGTCAGCCATGAAACGTTTGTCCGTTTTATTTCCAAACCGGGTGAAGTGATAAGTGTTAAGCCGCATCCCAAAGAAAAAACTAAAACTCAATTGAATGTGACTTGAAAATTAAAAGTTAATAGTAAATATTTGCCACCAACAGGTGGCTTTTTACTTGGATGCCAGATTTGTTATATATCTTGCTGCTAGTTACGTTGCTAAATATCTTGTGAATTAGTTAATAAATTCACTTGCGTCCCTGGTCATATTTTGTCAGCTTTGGTGTAATCAGAATCACTGATCAACACTCACCAAAGTAGGACAATAATGATGAAAAATGTGGGCTTTATCGGCTGGCGCGGTATGGTCGGCTCAGTATTAATGCAGCGTATGATTGAAGAGCAGGATTTTGATGTTATTCGTCCGGTATTCTTCACGACATCACAATACGGACAGCCAGCACCTGATTTTACTGGTCAGCAAGGTACGTTACAGAATGCTTTCGATATCGAAGCTCTTGGTGTTTTGGATATTATTATTAGCTGTCAGGGGGGAGATTATACTAATGAGATTTATCCAAAGTTAAGGGCAACGGGTTGGCAGGGATATTGGATTGATGCAGCGTCAGCGCTGCGTATGAATGATGATTCCATTATTATTCTTGATCCAGTTAACCATACGCATATTCAGCAAGGTCTTAATAAAGGCATAAAAACTTTTGTTGGTGGTAATTGTACCGTTAGCCTAATGTTGATGTCTTTAGGCGGCTTATTTGCTAATGATTTAGTTGAATGGGTTTCTGTTGCAACTTATCAGGCGGCTTCTGGTGCTGGTGCTCGTCATATGCGGGAATTGCTGGTTCAGATGGGATCTCTACATACTCAGGTAGCAAAAGAGTTGCAAGATCCGGCATCGGCTATTCTGGATATTGAAAGAAAAGTAACGGATTTCACCCGTAGCGGAGTTATGTCAACTGAGCAATTTGGCGTGCCGTTGGCTGGTAGTTTGATTCCGTGGATTGATAAACAACTTGATAATGGTCAAAGCCGTGAAGAGTGGAAAGGGCAGGCAGAAACCAATAAGATTCTCAATACCGGTAATAATATCATTACTGTGGATGGTTTGTGTGTGCGTATTGGGGCATTGCGTTGCCACAGCCAAGCATTTACTTTGAAATTGAAAAAAGATATTTCGGTTCCTGAAATTGAGCAATTGCTGGCTGTACATAATGACTGGGTTCGTGTTATTCCAAATGATCGCGAATTAAGTATGCGTGAATTAACCCCAGCTGCTGTAACGGGAACTTTGAATACGCCTGTAGGGCGTTTACGTAAGCTGAATATGGGCCCAGAGTATTTATCTGCTTTTACTGTAGGTGACCAATTGTTGTGGGGAGCTGCAGAGCCTCTGCGTCGTATGCTACGTATCTTAGTTTAATCATTTTAATATATTTATTTGTGTGAAAATCCACTCGTTATTCGAGTGGATTTATCTATATGGCATTTGATGGTTCTGTTGATTGTTTGTTACTCATAATGAGTCCTAATTGGAGTGACACAATATCATGTCAAACTCTTCTTTGGGTCATTACATGTGCTTGGCCACATTGGAATGTCAATTAGGGACTGGTGAACGGTTACATATTTTGTGTTAGGCGATACCATTCCAGCATAGGTGAGATAGTTATTTTCAATCTGATAACTGAGTCGCATCTTATGAAATTATGTGCATTTTTATATTGAGAAATATGCTCGACAATGTAACCGTAATTCCCCAAGTCAACGAAATAAGTTTAAAAGGCGGGTTAGAGGGATGGCTATTGGGCTCAAATATTCTTTGGCTAGGTATTCGCCAAAGTATGCTCCGACCTTAGGAATTGATCAACAACGCCTCACCGTTTCCCAGTAGTCAACATGGATTACTGAAAGTGGAGCACAATTAGGCACAGTTATTTACTGTAGGAATATAGATGGGCTTCGAATTTAGCGTATTGCTTAATCGCCTTTGAGGGTGGGTTAACTATTATATTAATAAGCGTGGTTACCTAGTGCGCATTAATCTGAAAGTGGAGGCTAGGCGAAAAAGTTAAATATTCTAATTGTTGGTTGTGGTTATGCTGCAGACTTCTATGTGTCAAATCTTAATAACTATGAATGCCTAAATATTGTTGGCTGTGTCGATAGAGATAGCAATCGACTTGAAGCTTTCTCAAACTATCATAGTTTCGATGCTTACTCTTCGGTAAGCGATGCGTTAGAAAATGTAAATGTTGATATATTGCTAAACTTGACGAATCCAGAAGAACACTACAATGTGTCACTGGAAGCTGTGACTAATGGAATTTCAGTATACAGTGAAAAGCCATTTACTATGGGCATTACAGAATCAAGAAAATTGGTAGAAGTTTCCAAAAATAATAATTGTATTATAACAAGCGCACCCTCCTTATTATTAAATCCTCCAATCATCAAGGTAATGGAGATATTGAGTTCTGGCGAAATTGGAGAAATACGTTTAATTAAGAGTGCTATCCATGAGGGACCAGTTCATAAAATGAACTTTGGTAGTTGGGTTAGTCTTTCAGGAGCACCTTGGCCGGCAAAGAATGAATTCGAAGTTGGTTGTGGCTTTGAACATGGTTCTTATGTGATTGATCTAATTCTGGCTTTAATGGGGACGCCAGATAGTATGAACTATAGCTCTGCCTTAATCTACCCGGATAAAGAAGTTACAGATTCACCTGCTCCTGATTGGATTGATCTTACTTTGGAGTATGGTGATAGTAGAAGAGCAAAAATTGAGCTTAGCATTGTTGAAAGTGAGGATCATAGCTTTCGGATAATTGGAGATGAAGGTGAAATAATAGTTGAAGATTTATGGATGGCGAACTCTCCAATAATTTTAAGGAAGAATAAAGAAGATAAAATCGACCGCCCACCAGAACACTTTTCTCTAAGAAAAATGCTTCACCCTCACAAGATAGACAGAAGATATGATGATACTCACTTTATTGACCAAGCTACTGGCGTCTTAGACTTAGCCACTTCACTAAATTACAAATTAGAACCTTTACTTGATATTAAACGGTCTTTGGAGTCCATCAATATCATAGAAACTATAATGACGAATAGTAAATTTAGGCCGCTTACTAAAATGAATGAGACGCTATTAGATATCGAATTATTTTCATCAAGGGTAAGGAGATTCTTCTTATGATAACTCTAGGGATTAGCGGTAGTTTCGAAACATTTGAAATACCTGTTATTGGGGATATACCAAATTGGTTTGGTCATGATGCCTCAGCTGCAATCATCAAAGATGGTAAGGTTGTTGCGGCTGTGGAACAAGAGCGTCTGGATAGGATTAAACACTCTAATCAGTTTCCTATTGATGCCATTGTTGAGTGCTTAAAAATAGCACAAGTTGAAATAACTGATGTTGACAAAATTGCATTTTATTTTGAAGAGTTAAATACAGATACTGGACTTGGCTTACAATATATTGAAAGAAAAAGTCTCGAGGTCGAAACTTCTAGAAGTTTAATTAACAAGATACTTGTGCGTAAATTTGGTGAAGAAGTTAAAGATATCCCAATTGAATATGTACGTCATCATGACACCCACGCGATCATGGCGGCTGAAAACTCTGGCTTCGATAGTTCATTAGTTGTCATAATAGATGGAAATGGAGAAGATGAGTCTACATCAATCTACTCATATATCGATGGGGTTGTTAGAAGTATATATAGATATCCAGTTTCTTCATCACTGGGAAGATATTATCTCGATTGTATATCTTTACTAGGATATGAACGATTTGATGAGTATAAGGTAATGGGGTTGGCTTCCTATGGCAAACAAAATCAATTTGATGAACTTTTCGAAGAACTTATAAATTTTGAAAAAGGTGGAAAGGTTTCATTTAATCATACAAATATACTTGCTTACTTTTTAGATAGAGGTATCTTGCCAAGAAGAGAAAATGAATATATTTCAAAAAGTCATCAAAACTTTGCGCATTCCATACAAAAATACTTGGAAAAGATGGCATTTCATATAATATCTTTCTGGTCAAAGAAGCTAAATCAAAGAAATCTATGTCTCAGTGGTGGGGTAGCTCTAAACTGTACATTGAACGGAAAGCTCGCCTTTAGCGAATTGTTTGATAATATTTTTGTTCATCCGGCCTCACACGATGGTGGAAGTGCTGTCGGTGCAGCTATGTGCGCAATGTATCCTGACGCTAGGATTAATGGAAATAAACTCGACAATGTTTACTTAGGACCCGATATAAATAGTAAACATGCGCTTGAAATAATAGATAGAAATCAAGATATCATAGAAGTTATTAATGCTGAAGATGAGTTTCAGTTTCTTGCGAATGAAATTAGTAATGGCAAGATAATAGGATGGGCTAGAGGTAGAATGGAATATGGTCCAAGAGCTCTTGGTAGTCGTAGTATTCTAGCTGATCCCAGACCTATTGAATCAAAATATAGAACTAATCGAATTATTAAGCAGAGAGAGTCCTATCGCCCATTTGCACCCATGGTGTTGGTGGATGAAATTTCAGATTGGTTCCTAGTTCCAGATTGTAAAGTGAACTTGGAGTATATGGTATTTAATCTCCCGGTTGTTAAAGAAAACCAACAAAAACTTGCAGCTATAACACATATAGACAATACAGCGAGAGTTCAAGCTGTTGGAGAATATAATAAAGACATCTACCAGCTAATAAAGAATTTTAAAGAAATTACAGGGGTTCCTGTTTTATTGAATACCTCATTTAATGTAAATGCGGAGCCAATTGTATGTGATGCGTATGATGCTATACAATGCTTTCTACTTACAGACTTGGACTATTTGGTTGTCGGCGATTTCATTATTAAGAAAAGAATTCGTGGTGATAAGCTATACGAGTTATTGCGACCAATAAAAAAAGAGTTTGTAACTACTATCAAAAAAGCTACAAGTGAATCCTGTTCATATTACATCAATATAGCAACATACAGCGAGCGGGTTACAGAGACAGAGTTGTCCTGTTTTGATGTCGCTGATGGCATTAAAACAATTAGTCAACTTCTACTTGATGGACGTATTCGAGAAGGCGATATCATAAGTGCCTACAAACGGTTGTTAAGCAAAAGGCTATTAAATTTGGTGTTATAGGAGGATGCATGAAACCTTTTGAGATGAATTGGCCGGTGTGCGATGTTGACCTACTAACTGATGTAGAAGGAGCACTTAGATCTACGCGTTGGACGTTGTCAGGCCAGTCTGAAACATTGCCATACTTTAGTACTCTTTTCTCAAGAAGATGGGCAGACTACATAGGTATTAAACATGCTATTCCATGCACTTCTGGAACAGCGGCGTTATCCATCGCTCTTGAAACCATAGGTATCTTGCCTGGAGATGAAGTCATAGTACTAGGTATGACTTGGGTTGCAGTTGCCCAAGTTGTATATAATCTAGGTGCTATTCCCGTTTTGACTGATATTGATCCTTTAACCGGACAAATATCAGAGAAGGCAATACGAGAGAATATTACCCAGAACACCAAAGCCATTATTTTGGTACATGCTTATTGCGGCATGGTAGATGTGAAAAAAATTGGTGCTATTGCAAATAAATATGGTTTAAAAGTTATTGAAGATTGTTCACAAAGCCATGGGGCGACGTGGAAATCAAAGAAGGCTGGCTCTTTTTTTGATATATCTGTATTTTCTACCCAGCAATCAAAACTACTTACTAGTGGAGAAGGTGGGATTATTGCTACTAGCTCGGATGTTTACTATTCCATAATACAAAATTTGATGATGGATGGGAGAGCTAAAACTGATAGCGTAAATCCAAGAAATCTTATGGTTATTTCCGGTAATGGAGAAGTGCAAGGAAGGAACTACAACATTACTGAGATGCAGTGTGCCATTTTGTTAAACGGTCTGAAAAGATTAGATGGCGAGAACGAAAAGCGACGTTTAAACGCCATGATTCTTGATGACTGCCTTAGAAAAAATAAAATATGTAATATCCTTGATGCAGACGAAAATATTGATCAAAGAGTATATTGGCGTTGTGTCGTTGACTTCAATTGTGAAGTTAAAGATGAACAAGCACAAGCAATATCGAACTATTTCTCAGAGAAATATCGAATACCTTTTGAAAGGCTTGATAAACCTTTAAATAACAATCCACTCTACCAACCAAGTCGAGTTGATAGAAACAAGTATTATAGCCATTTCGAAAGACTGAATAGTATAAGTTATAAGCTTCCAGGTGCTGAGAATTTTTACAATCGAACAATGGCGTTCCCTCATCAAGTGTTACTTCAATCGGAAGATTGGATAGTTGATTTTGCAAAAGAAATAAATAAGGTTGCACATAAATGTCAAGTTGGTTTGTGATTCCTCATCATGCAAAGAGCAAACGAGATAGTGATTATCTGGTTGAAACCTTATTTTCAATACATGCTCAGTCAACCCCAGATTGGTGCGTTGTAATAGTGAATGATAATTCAAGTTTCTATGATCGATTGAATGTTAGAATAAAAGACTATTTGCCGAGCGATATAATTGATAATAGATTTCATTTTATAGTTAACGAGAAGAGGGGGGAGGTATCATCAGCAAGAAATATTGGTGTCAAGTATGCTCACAAATATGGTGCCAATATCATTTTTTTCAGGACGATGATGATATTGCGCATCCATATCGTATAGAGAAAACGTTATGTGCTGCAGAACAGATTAATCAATCAGACTTAATTATTAGCACAACCTTTACCGGAATCGATGAAAGTGGTAATTCGGTTTCTCTCGAAAACTTTAGGAGTGATATGCTCGACGTCGCTGTTCAGCATAGTCGGTATACTCCAGAAGGAAGCAATAAATACCTCGATATGATAAGGCACTGTGGGTACATATTCCCGACGTCAGGCACGGCAGTCAATGTTGACTTGGCGCTTAGATGTCCATTCCCAGACTTTTCAGTTTCGGAAGATCATGTCACTTGGATGAATATGGTTGCGGGTGGGGCATTTATTAAAATACTAGAAGATATTCCATTTAAATATAGGTTCAAAGGAGATGCTGTGCATCGTCCTGATACCTTTTTGGAAGAAAAGTATAAGAACGATATTGAAGGCTTTATAATCTCAATGAATTCATATATTGAAAAATTTGGTGCTTATTTCAATATTAACGAGGTTATTGAAGAATTCCTAAACAGATTAAATAATTGTTTATCTGTACAAGGAAACTATACTCTATCAGATATGTATAATTTTAAAGCCTCTTTTCTTGAAATAAAAAGTAAGATCAAGGAGTAAGAAATTTATGACTCTAAGTATAATCATCCCTTCTTATAACAAAAAAGAAAGCCTAATGTCCTTGCTCTCTTTACTAAACAAGCAAAGTGCGGACTTTAGTGACTTCGAAGTAATAGTTGTAGATGATGGTTCTAGCGATGAGACTTGTCTCGCTGTTACTAAACAAGTTTACAACTATAAACTCAAGTATATATATGTACCTGACGAAGGTTTCCGTGTAGCCCGAGCGAGAAATATTGGAGCTAAAAATGCAAAAGGGGAGCTACTGGCTTTTGTTGATGCTGACGTACTTTTGCCAAGCGATTTCGTTAAGAGCGTGATTAAGTTCCATATATCTAACCCACAATCAGTTTCGATTGGAAATGTATACGGTCTGTACTCTGAAAATAAGTGGGATCTAAAGGTTGACCTAGATGATGTAGACAGCACAATTAAAAGGATGAAAGAACTGGGTGTTGGCAAAGATATTCGCCAAAGCTCGTACGCGAGATTCGACTATAAATTGTGCTCCATGCCTGCACCTTGGGTTTTTTTATGGGGAACAATATTTAGTGTAGAAAAAGAACTCTTTGAAAAAGTGGGCTGTTTTGATGAACATTTTAAATCATGGGGTGGTGAAGATATTGATCTTGGTTTCCGGCTACACAAAGCTAATTCTCAATTTCATTTGTTTGAGGGGATAGAAGGTATACATCTGTCTCATCCAGAGGATGATGATGCAAACTATAAGACCAACTTGGAAAATAAAAAGTATATTTCTGAGAAGTATAGTAATGAAATGACTGATTGGCTTATAAAAGAAGAGAATATATTCAAATTAGGTAGATTCACATAATAAGTGCAACATCGTTAATCTGGAAGTAAACATGTTCGTATTCCCTTAAATAATTCATTCGGTGTTTTCCTACCCCGTGTTTTTCGGGGGCGATTATTTAATCGGTTTACCACAAAATTTATTTCCTGATCAGAGATTTCATTAAAATCGGTTTCCTTTGGAAAGTATTGTCTGATTAACCCATTGATATTCTCATTG
>NZ_CAWNXG010000059.1:0-24070 GCF_963878145.1 Photorhabdus sp. S10-54
CACGCAGATAGGTAATGACCAGAAAACAGAAGTGGCGCATAACCGCACGGCGATAATTAAAAACGATGATGATGAAGCCGTGCAGGGCTTTCAGACGCTTGAAGTCGGTCAAAATCAGACGGTGACCATTAAAGGTCAGCAAGCCCTTTCTATTGGTAAAAGTCATCAACTGAACATCACCGATAACCAGCAAATCACTGTGGGTAAACATATCACGGTGCACTCTGAAAGCGGGCAAATCACCATTGGGAACGCAGGCGGGCAGATAGTCATTGACCCAATGGGCAATATCCGTATCGAAGGCGTCAGCATCACCATGACTGACCATGTTACCGGAAGAAAATCCGCCGATGCGCTGTTTGACTACTCCGCCCGTTATACCCTGCTCAGTGAACGGAGCGGTAAACCACTGGCGCATACCCCCTATACCATTACCACCGCTGGCGGTCAGACCCTGTCCGGTAAAACCGATGTGCTGGGCAGAACGATGACGGTACAGAGTGAGGCAGAAGAAAATCTGCAACTGAGTTCACCGGAAACCCCACCGAAACCGAAGCAAACCTTATACCGTGCCAGTGATAACACACCGGTAGAGTATGTGATGGAATTTACGGAGAAATAAGTATGACAATATCCAACAGCGGTAAAATGTGCCCGGCCGTGACCTCAATTAATTGCACGATGGAAATAGGGGTCTTTCCCGCCGATGAAGACCCCTGTTATCTGGCGGAAAAAGCTGAGTACGCTCTGCGTTTGCCCGCAATGATTATCACCAAGCTGGGCGCTATTCGCTTTCTTAATCAAATTATTATGAGTGGATTGATTAAGGTTGAAGAACTTAAACATGACTTTTTATGGCCCTATAAAGCAGAAGTGGTGTTTGCTATCAGAGGAGAGCAGGATGTCCCTTTACCCATGCTGGCGGCCAGTCAAGTCTCTAAGCAGCGTTATGGTGATAATTTGCCGCAATCCAGTAACCCATTTGCCCGGCCTTCTGCCGAAGACGCGGAGAAATTTGGGGTTAAACGTATTCGGCGCCCCGATATTATTCTGGTTAGAGATGAGGCTCTTCGCTGGCCGGGCAGAAATGCCACCTACTTCGATGGTTCTGTGCACCCTGATAATCTGAAAATGTTGATTGAGGTGAAATTTCCGGGGGATGATCTAAGTAGAGATCAGGAATTGGATTATATGCTAATTGCGACAGAAAAACGTTTTGGTGTAATGCGCGTCATAGATAATCGCACTGAGGAACAAAAACAGTATGATGAAGCGTGGCGAAAACATTATCAACCCGGTTCCCAACACTATAAAAATCCGATACCACTGGCCCCGCTGCCGCCCGGTTCGCCGCCTGATGATAAAGCTTTACCCGCTCTTCCCGCAGAGGGTGTGCCGGGAACCATTCCACAACCCCTGACAGAAAATCCACCGCTGCTCAGTACTTCCCGTTGGTCGTTTTTACCGAGCTATGAAGACTGGGTTGTCCTTGGGCAGGAGGTGGCGGGTCTGGCCGAAAATGGGTTGAGTTATGTCCGCGACAGTACCCGGGAGCTCCTTGCCCAATTTGGTACATGGTTCAATCAAGCCGGCAAGTGGGTATGTGAAGAAATTATTGATCCGGTCACTCATCAAGTCAGCTACGCGTTTTCCTGGGTTAATGAACAAACGGGGAAAATCGTGACCTGGACGGAGAATGAGATAAAAGCCCGATGGCAGACTGTGCAACAGGACTCAGATATCACCCTGGAAGAGCTAAAAAACATTAGCTGGATGCAAATATTAAAAGAGGTGGGGGAAGGCATGCTGGAAGTAGTTGTGATTATTGCCGAAGTTGCCGTTGTTATCCTGGTCACCGTTGCCGTTGCTGCCGCGCTGATTGCACTGGTGGAAATTTTAGCTGCCGCAGTAGCAGCCAGTGCCGCCGCATTAGCTGCTGTCCTGACAATATTGGCGAGTGTGACATTCGCCACCGCTTCATAATTAACGGAGGGAATATGGATACTTCAGATTACTTTACCCAGTTGAGATCACAACTGACCTCTTTTCTTTTTATCAATGGCGATGAACTGACTGTTTCCCGTCTGGGTCTCTCGATTACTCTGTTTTTTAAACAGGGTTACACCCTAGAGAAAAAACAACGCATTCTGGCCTGCTACCGGCGCTTTCGCGAAGAATTTGGCCCTCACCTGCGTTTTCATCGTCATTCACTGAAAGGACTAAAAAAATATTCCCCAGAAAATATTGCCAAAGTTGAAGAAGGTATTCTTAATCAGAAAAAAAACCAGCTTTCTACCTGGGATATCAGTGACGCCAAAAATATCTATGAAGCTCCCCGCTATCTGATGCATTACCTGGATTCCGATGAAGCTGATGGTGACGACAGTAGCTCTTACCTGAGTCTGGTACTGCCCTGGGATTATCTGAAAGAACAAGAGGGCATGGCTCGCTTTATGGCCTGGCTGGACTTTCTGTGTGAACAACTCGAGCCGGACAGTGGGGATTGCGGTTATTGTCTGGTCCTGCCCAGAGATTACCATGACTACTTTCCCTTAGAGTACCAGTTAGCTCAGCGTTACCCTGCATTGCAGGTTAATTCTGCGGTTCATACAGCAAAATTACAGTATGGACATTCCATCCGTGGCATTAACTGGATCACCCTGCTGTCCAAACGATTTGTAAACCGACTGGGTGGGGAATTCTGGATACGTCATGTGCTGGCTCGCCACCTCTACCCGGATGTGGTGATTACGCCTTACTCCAATGGTCTGATGATCCGGGCAGGTCAATACCCGGACTTAACACCGCTACCGGGCAGTGTCCCGGAGAGTTATTTTGCCATTAACCAACTGATACGTCCGATACGGGTCATTCCCCGTGAAGGCCATTCCCTGCATTTTTATGGTGCCGGTCATTTTGATGATATTTCCACCCTGGCCTGGTATGCCCGTTATGACCGAGGCCCGCTACAAGTGACCCCTTTGAGAGGTAACCATCCTGCACTGGTCAGCGGGATCTGGCAAACTGATAGCCTGCCGGGTCAGCAGTACTTCTTTGCTCAGGGTGCGATGTCTTTTGATGTTCCAGGCACAGAACCGGGCACAACCGTATGGCATCTGATACGGGAAGCGGCAAATATGTGGGAATAACAGATTATCCGCCGCCTCATAATTCACGGAGAAAATGATGGAAACTTTAGATTACTTTGCCCAGTTGAAATCACAACTGACCGCGTTTACCTTCCTCAATGGCGATGGGCTGACTGTTTCTCGTCTGGGTCTCTCAATTACCCTGTTTTTTAAACAGGGTTACACCCAGGAGAAAAAACAACGTATTCTGGCCTGCTACCGGCGCTTTCGCGAAGAGTTTGGCCCTCACCTGCGTTTTCACCGTCATTCACTGAAGGGATTAAAAAAATATTCCCCGGAAAATATTGCCAAAGTCGAAGAAGGTATTCTTAATCGGAAAAAAAACCAGCCCTCTAGTTGGGTAGTCAGTGACGCCAAAAATCTCTATGAAGCCCCTCGCTATCTGATGCGTTACCTGGATTCCGATGAAGCTGATGGTGACGATGGCAGCTCTTACCTAAGCCTGACACTGCCTTGGGATTATCTAAAAGGGCAAGAGGGCATGACCCAGTTTATGGACTGGCTGGACTTTCTGTGTGAACAACTCGAACCGGACAGTGGGGACTGTGGTTATTGTCTGGTGCTGCCCAGAGATTACCATGACTACTTTCCCTTAGAATACCAGCTAGCGCAACGTTACCCTGCATTGCAAGTTAATTCTGCGGTTCATACAGCCAAATTACAGTATGGAAATTCCATCCGTGGCATTAACTGGATCACCCTGCTGTCTAAACGATTTGTAAACCGACTGGGTGGGGAATTCTGGATACGTCATGTGCTGGCCCGCCACCTCTACCCGGATGTGGTGATTACCCCTTACTCCAATGGTCTGATGATCCGGGCCGGTCAATACCCGGACTTAACGCCGCTACCGGGCAGTGTCCCGGAGAGTTATTTTGCCATTAACCAACTGATACGTCCGATACGTTTTGTTCCGGGAGAAGGTGATTCACTGCATTTTTATGGCGAGGGTCATTTTGATGATATTTCCACACAAGCCTGGTATGCCCGTTATGATCGTGGACCGCTACAGGTGACTCCTTTGAGAAGTAACCATCCGGCACTGGTCAGCGGGATTTGGCAAACCGATAGCTTGCCGGGTCAGCAGTACTTCTTTGCTCAGGGGGCGATGTCTTTTGATGTTGAAGGGGCAGAACCGGGCACAACCATCTGGCATTTAATACGAGAAACGGAAAATATAACGGAGTAAATGATGCGAAGTGTAGTGGAAGGAAAAAAAATTATCCTGAAAGGTGATACCACAACGACCGGAGGCGATGTTTTAAATGGTTCCGGTTTGGTAAACCAACAACTATCGGTTGCCTGTAAAGGTGACCCGGTGTTTTGTCCCGCCTGTAAACAAACCGGCGCTATTGCGGAAGGTTCTAACTTGTTCAATATACAAGGAATACCTGTCGCACTGGAGGGGCACTTGGTTAATTGTGGTTGCCCGACCGGAGCTTGTCGATTAAAGGTACGGTCATAAATATCAAATTCTAAAGCCTTTAATTGAAATACTCACAAAACAGGGGCAGGTTTTAAACTGTGATTAAAAGTTATTTTTTTAACTTATGATTTTAATCGGTATAAAGTTTTAACCGTTTTTTACCCCCCTTTTAAATAAAATTTCGAAATAGTAGAGCACTTGAAGGGAACTCAGTCCGATTTTTGTGATCTGATTAATCGTCAAATTATCAGAGTAAAATCCTGTTTTTTACGAAGACCGTTTTTACGAAGACGAAATAGGTATTGACCTTAACTTCAAAATCGGCAACGTTAACCAGATTACTTATTTAATAGTAATAATATATTAATTATTTTGGTTCAGCTCAAATATTTGGATTGATTCGTGGAGGTTTCTTTTTTTATTGCTACTTTTAAAATTGTCACTGTGTTTTTAGTCTCTGAGTAAATGACGCTAATTATCATTCCATGCGGGGTAGCCGGGCTATCAATTCCCGTTTTTTTACTCTGCATGTTCGCTTTCTCTGGTAGTCAAAAGTAAACGCTGTGTTATCCGACTAGTTTGCATGCAGAAGAGTGTGGAGTCTGCACAACGTTTTAATCGTAGGGCTTGCAATGGAAAGGTGAAGATTATGCGTGTTCAGTTAGGGCAATTATATGATTTGCGATATTCACTGAGCGTTGATCAGTTGTGTGTCGGTGAAGTATTAATGCCCTTGGAGCGATTGACACCGGCACATCTTAAGGTAGCGATTGAATATCTGTTGCATAAGTATTCTGTTCTGAGAGCACGGTTTGTCGGTAGCGGGATGAATATGAAGATGGATTTCGTACCGCCTAGCAGTGAATTATTGCATCAGGTTTTTGAAGTTAGAGAGCAAACCGATAGTCAATGTGATCGCCGATGCTTAATATCAAACTACATTGCTGAGGTTAGGGCTGCCATGAATTTGGCAAATCCGCCGTTATTGCGTTACTGCCTGTTTGATGGCAATTGTGCCAGTGATCAAAGATTGGTATTGATATTCAATCATCTAGTCTGTGACGGTATTTCCAGCAGGATCTTATGGCGAGATCTTTCAAAGGCATACAGAATGTCAGTGAATGGTCAGCCCCTTGCGCTTGAGAATGCCACAAATTATGAGCAATTTTGTGCTGAATTGTATGAACAACATCGGCAAATCGTAAAAGCTGCTATCCCTAATGATGAACAACAAGTTGAGCAACCTACCCTAAATATTCTCGGCGGGCGGCGTGTTGAGTCACTACCCATTAGCAGATTGTCTGAGGCCGTCACAGAAATCAGGCAACTTGATGGTGAAGCCTTAAACAGGATACGCCTTTTGGCTAAGCAACATCGTGTCAGTATTGCAGATTTGCTATTGGGTAGTTGGTTAAAGGCGCTGGCGGCTGTTTTTGGGAAAGGCAGCCTGAATATGCTGTTGTGGGTCAGTCCTCATTTTGTGGGGTATTGGGAAACCTCGGTGGCTAATCTTGTCGGGTCAGTATCATTTCCAATCACAATTAAGTTTAATATTGATCCAGATCCATCGTTGGATAGCACCCTCCAGCACACGGTACAAGAATTCAATAATGCGATGGAAAAAGCGGCGGATTATGCTGCGACTTACTTTGTGCCTAATTCCATCTTTGGATGGCCTGAGCTTCCTGCAATTTCTTTCAATTTCGTTGGTGATCAACGACGGTCTCCCAATGTTATTGGTTATGAACTGTCACCTGAAAAAATACGTATTGGGAAACCCGATGAAGATGCGCAAGAGATACCATTGAGCATGGATATAGAGATCTATGCCGATACGATGGAAGTCACTATTTCTTCCAGACCAGATTGCCATCTACAAATTTTACCGCCTCGTTTAATGGATCTTTGGTTAGAAATGATTGGAGAATCTGGAGTTGAATAGATATTTTAATTTATTTATCAATAGCATACCTGACATTCTTCATCTTTTATGGTTGCATAAGTAGAGCACAGCCTTTCTCTGGATCATGATCGTTGTTGATTGGCTGAAAAGTTGAAACGCTATTTCTGACGAGCCGTTGATTGATGGAGTAACACCAAGCACAAATTTTGCCCTCTCCGTAACGAGGCTGGCTTAGCCAGAGGGTGGGGATACTGTTTAAGTATTTATGGAGCTTGACACGTTATGTATAAAGATTGCCTACAGATTGGTGATGAAGAATTACTGTCCATGCAGCAAAGAGCTTTATGGTTCATTGACAATTATACCCCTGGCGATTCCCAATATAATATTTCCATGGCATTCCGTATTCACGGATCGTTTCAAATCGATGCTTTTCGCTATGCGGTTAACCAGCTCGTTTCCAAGAATGCCACCCTGAGAAGCACTTTCGTTAATGTGAATGGCGAGCCAAAGTTGGTCATTAATGAACACTTGCCGCCGGCATTGGAGGTTTTCGATGCAACGAACTTGAGTCAGGAGGCGCTTGAAGATGCAGTTCAAAACTTTCATTCCATCCCTTTTCAATTAGAAAAAGCGTCGTGTCTGCGTTTCGGTATCTACGTTGTCAGTGCGGAAGAATACGTTGTACTCATGTGTGTTCACCATATTGTGTCGGATTTTACTTCACTGGGGCTGATGTTGGATCAGCTTGAACACTATTATTTGGCTGGACTTGGCGAAGATGACGATGCTTGGTTACCGCCCGCTGAGGATTTTAAGGATTATGCAGTCAAAGAACGAGAGTATTACCAAAGTGAAGCGGCGGAAGAATCGAAAGCTTATTGGAGTGAATGTTTAAAGCAGCCGCCAGAAGTGCTGCAATGGGATAGTTTTTGGCGCAAAGGCGCTAATGACAAGTCATCCGTCCTGTTTAGTATTGGTGAAGAGACAACTAAAAAAATCAAACGGCTTGCTTCAAAAATAGGTGGATCGATCTTTACGGTCATGTTGGCCGCATGGAGCGCTTACATCGCCAGAGAGACAAAAACTGTTGATATCGTTATGGGGGTGCCGGTGTCGATGCGTCACTCGGTTCATCAGCACATTATCGGCTGTTTGTTTAATGTATTACCCATACGTTTATCCGTCGATCAGACATTTCACCATTTTCTATTGGCAGCGAAAGAGCGATTGTTATCGGCCCTTGATAATCGAAATTTTTGTCTCAGCCAAATGGTCGAACATCTGGCCGTGGAACGAAATGATGGTCGTAACCCATTGTTTCAGGCTATGGTGAATATGCTAGGGCATGTAGAGCAATCGCGTTGGTTGACACTGGAGATGGCTGACGATTCTGTTCAGGTATCATGGGCGGGGCGGACTATTTCCCCATTCAGGGTTTGTCAGCAGGAAGGCCAGATTGATATTGAACTGATGTTTGTGGATGCCGGTTCCCAATTAAGATGTGAGCTTAAAGGGGACAAACATTTTTTCTCACATTCAGGCCTTCAGATATTTGCAAAGCGCTTTGAGCTGGTGGTTGAAGCGCTTGTCGCCGCGCCTGATGAAGAGATTAATACTTTGTTGGCACCAAAATCAGAGGATTACAATCTGCTATCTGGTCCGATTAATTCTGATGCTCTCCCGGAAGTGTCAAATCAAACCATTATTTCGCTTTTTGATCAATGGGTGACGCAACAAGCGGCATCAGTAGCGATTCGTTATGGTGTCGATACATTAACTTATTTGGATTTGCAGCATTGGTCGCTGGAGGTCGCTGTTCAGCTTATACAAAATGGGGTTATGCTTGGCGATCGCGTAGGGGTTGCATTGTTACCTTCACCGGAAGCGGTGGTGGTCATGCTTGGTATTATGCGTGCGGGCGCGGGGTACGTACCGTTAGATCTTAGGTTGCCACAGCAACGTCTGGCGCAGATTGTCGAGCAATCAGAGATGAAGCTTATTGTTGTTAACGCTGATGTTGACCCAGATGATTGGTGTACAGCTAAGCTGATGACGATGACGGCTACTGAATCTGAGTACGGTACATTTGATCACTGTACATTTAATCATTCTACACCCGCTTCGATTGCATACAGTGTTTTCACTTCAGGTTCCACCGGGACTCCCAAAGGCATTGATGTTGAGCACAGCAATGTTGTTTCTTGTTTGAATGCAATGAGTGAATATTTGGCCCACGCGCCTGGCGAGGTGTGGACTTGGTTCCATGCAGCCAGCTTTGATTTATCTGTGTGGGAGCTTTGGGGTGCCCTTTGCTCTGGTGGCGCTTTAGTGGTTGTGCCTGATGATCTGCGGAACCAGCCAGACAAATTTCTGGATCTTGTCGCAGCAGAGCAGGTAACGATTGTCAGCCAGACGCCCTCCGGTTTGAAAAATCTATTATCTGAGTTTCGGCATCGGCCAAGGGCTTATGCGATAAAGCATTGGGTAATTTGTGGTGAAGCATTGCTCAGTGCCACGGTTCGGCCTTATTTGAGTGCGCAGTGGACATTTTGGAATATGTATGGTCCTGCAGAGACAACCATTTTCGCCACTGTGGAGAAGGTAACGGAAGAACTAACTGACTACAATGTGATTCCCATTGGCAAACCGTTAAGCTTCGCAACGGTCTATCTTTTAAATCCTTCAAGGCAAACACCCCTGATGGGTGAGGTTGGCGAAATTTACATTGGTGGTCGTGGCGTTGCTCGTGGTTATGTCGGTCTTGAACAGTTGACTACTCAGTGTTTCATTGCCGATCCCTATATTCATCATAGATGTATGTATAAAACCGGTGATTTAGCCTATTGGGATGGGGAACGAATTCATTTTTGTGGCCGCGTAGATGACCAAATAAAAGTCTCTGGTTATCGAATTGAGATTGCTGAGATTGAGGATTGCCTCAATCGTCATCATGCTATTGCGGACGCCACAGTCATCGTTGAATCTCACGAAGGGCTCAATCGCTTAGTCGCAATATTCGTCCCTGTCAGTAAGGATAACCTTCCCGAAGAGTCTGCTATTCGTGATCATCTCAAAGCTTATCTCCCCATCTACATGTTGCCCGGCAGGATGATGCTGGCTGATGAATTGCCGCGTAATGCTCACAACAAAATTGATAGAAGAGCATTAAATGGCTTGATTGAAGCGGGGCAATTGACAGATATCAGTTCGTTGGGACCCGCGCCTGTGTTACCTGTTGATTCAGTTTTTGCCGAAATTTCGAGAATTTGGTGTGAAGTGTTGGGAAGATCAACCGTCGGGCTGGATGACGCATTTTTTAATATTGGCGGTAATTCATTGGCACTGATGCAAATCTATGCACAGCTCGTGCAATTACCGGGATGTGGTGCCTTGGCTCCTTCAGATTTATTCCGTTTTCCAACTATCCGGAAGTTGGCTAATTATCTTTTAAGCCCTCTGCAACCGATGGTGTTGGTAGAAGTTGCGGATAAACCCTCTCAAACGCGACGTCAAAAAACGTTGAATGCAAGAAAAGCATTGAAGGAGAGACAAATTCATTCACTGAAAGGGGAACAAGATGTCTGAGAATGCGATTGCCATCATTGGCGTAACTTGTCGGTTACCTGTGGCGAATAACTTGGATGCGCTATGGAATAATCTTGTTGCTGGCCGAATACTTGCCAAAAGATATAGCCAGGAAGAGCTTATCCGTTGTGGTGTAGCTCAGCATATATTCACTGCAAAAAATTATGTTCCTGTCGATTCGCGTTTGCCGGATATTGATCTGTTCGACCCGGATTTCTTTTCAATCAGCCAGCGAGAAGCCGAATTGCTTGATCCTCAGCATCGAATGCTGCTTGAGTGCGCATGGGAACTGGCCGAAGTGACCGGCTATGGCAATCCTTTCCGACGTCCTCGTATTGGTGTTTTTACCGGGAGTTCGATGAATACCTATTTGCCCAATGTCATTAAATCTGAGTGTGATCTGGTTTCATTAATGGGAACAGAGCTCATGCTGACTAATGATAAGGATTATCTGCCAGCGCGAATTTCATACAAACTCGGTTTTGACGGGCCGAGTGTAGCTGTTTTGACCGGCTGTTCGACATCACTAACGGCGGTGCATATGGCGATACAAAGCCTCTTGCTTGGCGAGTGCGAGATTGCTTTCGCCGGTGGTGTTGCCGGACATGTCCATTCTCGACCGGGTTATTTTCACCAGCAGGATATGATCTTCTCTGAGGATGGCTATTGTAGACCGTTCGATGAGAAGGCATCGGGGACTTTCTTTGGCGATGGGGCGGGGTTGGTGGCGCTACGGCCATTAGATGAAGCCATTAGCAACGGGGATACCATCCATGCGGTGATCCTCGGTTCAGCGGCGAATAATGATGGTTCAGCACGGGCTGGCTTTGCTGCACCGGGGGTGGATGGGCAACGAAAACTCATTTTGGATGCTCAGGCGCTCGCTGATGTTGGGCCGGATGAATTAGGGATGATCGAGGCACATGGTACCGCAACGCCACTTGGGGATTCGGTGGAATATGCCGCGCTTTGTCAGGCTTTCCGCCAGAATACGGATCGTGAGAGATTTTGTGCGTTGGGATCGATTAAAGCTAACGTGGGTCATTTAGCGGCGGCGGCGGGGTTTGCTGGATTAGCCAAGACGATAATGGCATTAAAGACCGGCATGATTGCCCCACATCCGACTTTCAGCAAGGCCAGCTCTGTTATGAATCTTGAGCAAAGCCCTTTCATTATCAATACCACGCCCATCAACTGGCCGGTGAAAGGACCACGACGGGCAGGCGTGAGCTCTTTTGGTGCCGGTGGCAGCAATGTTCACATGATTTTGGAGCAAGCGCCGGTACGAAGGTCAGGTAAAAATAGAGTTATCTGGCGAGCTATTCCATTAGGGGGGCGCAGTGCTAATGCCTTGAACACATTGAGTACTCATTTGGCAAGAACGCTGGAAGTTAAACCCGATACGCATATTGATGAAGTGGCTTTTACTTATGCGGAAGGTCGTGCAGCCCAGCCATACAGAGCTTGTTTATATGCTAAAGATGTGAAGATGTTGATTGACGGTATCAGAAATACAGATTTCACCGTCACAGCACAAGTCTCTGAACCACAACGTCTGGTGATTGCGCTTGGTCCTGCTATTCGATCCGCTTTATCAGTGCAGATACCTGGTTATTGGCAAGAAGTGGATAGGTTGCTTGCTGCATTGCCGACAGATGTTTCCCATAACATCGGTAAAATCGATATCACTGAAATGACAATAAATGATGGCGATAAGGGAAAAATTGCCAATCTTGTGGCGATAATTGCGGCGATCAATTGTTGGCGGAAGATGATTTCGACGCCAATATTCATCATATCCGATAGTCGTTACGACCTTGCTGTTGCTTGCTCGTTAGGCATGCTGACATTGCCTGAAATTGCTGATAAGTTGCTAGGAAATGTGACACCACATTTCGCTGAGCGTGGTATAGCTTTGCCCGGAAGTTTTTGGTCTAAACATCACGGCATGATTGATGGCAATAATGTGAAAGCTATCTTGATTGATGGTGCGCTGCCGAGCTTACAGCAGCAGAATGAAGTCATATCAGCAAATGATGTGATATTAGATTTGGACCATTCGCCTGATAGTTTCTCTGAAATCGTTGTAAATCCTGAAAATATTATTCGTTTGGATACTCTCCATGAAGAGCGCGACTCGGCTTTAGTCAAACTGGTCGGCAAGCTTTGGCAACGTGGTTTGGTGATAGATTGGTCGATATTGCGAGATGGGGAAGTTGTTCAACGTATTCCACTACCGGTTCAACCTTTGCAACGTCGGCGCTGCTGGTACACAGATTCAACATTAACAGAGTACAAACCAGAACCTGGCACTAGTCAACCTGTGGCAAGCTCTGAGGCTTCCGATGAGTCAGTCGGCGTTTATGTTGAACGTTGGAAACGAACGCAGCGCTTGTCGCCGATATCATCATCGGTGGCTAAGCGTAACTGGCTGATTTTCTACGATAACAGCGATAAAAAGATGTGTCCGATCGCGGATGTGCTGCGTGATCTGGGGCAAAACGTGTTTGAAGTGCATGAAAATCGTGTCACTTCTCTCGATGAAACTGATTTCGATGAAACTGCTTTTGATGAAACAGAGTACATCGTCGACGTTGACGATCCCGTCAGTGTTCAGAGTTTGATGCTAAGGTTGAAGGCACAACAAGCGCCTACACCCGATCATATCCTCTTCATTTTGGGTGATATCCCGTCAGTGGATGAAGTGCCAGTAGGGGAAGATCGGTTCCCATTTACGCTGTTTAATAGGGTAAAAGCGTTTTCTCAAGTGGGAAATAAAGCCATTTCGTTAACATTGATCGGACCCGGTTTTATCGACGTGATGGGCAGCGAACCACGGAGTATTGAACGGGCTACGGCGCTGGCCTCCATTTCGGCGATCAACCAGGAATTGCCTGGCATGATAGTGAAAGTTATCGACATACCGGTCAAAGAACTTAACTCTCTTAAGGATGCCCAGTATATCGTGGCTGAACTTTTTACTGCTCATGATCAGAATGCGGTTGCTATGCGTCAAGGTTGGCGTTGGAAACGCTATTTTGACGTTCAGAGTCCAGTTGTTAGCGAAAATCTTTCATCTGACATGATCTGTTTAGTGACTGGAGGATTAGGAACGGTTGGTTTTGGCATTGCACAATATCTGGTCACCAAATTCAACGCGAAGCTTGTCCTGCTCGGTCAGACACCCAGAGATTTCACCCAATCTGATACGTTACAGAGCCAACGAATAACGCAATTGCGCAAGATGGGGGCGGACTTTGCAGTGATTACTGCCGATGTGACAGATAAAGCCCGTGTGCTGGCAGAACTTTCCCGTGTGGAATCTCGGCTGGGGGCCGCTAATTGTTTTGTCCATGCTGCCGGGCTTTCTGGTCAGGCAACAATCCAGTGGCTGCAAAATTCGACTCATCATGATTGGGAAAAGTTGATGCAGCCGAAGTTAAAAGGGGCTGCTGTTTTGCATGAAATATTTGCCGATCGTCCTCTGAGGTTTGGTTGTTTTACCTCATCTTTGTCGGTTTTCGCGGGTGGTTTGGGGCTTGCACCTTACGCTGCGGCAAACGAAGCTTGTGCCGCATTTGCCTCAACCCACCATTTGGATAAACCCTATTTCTCCATTGATTGGGATGGATGGGAGGGTTGGGATGAGTCAAATAGCTTCAAATACAGCGTCAATCGTGCTCGCCCTTTACGCCATGCTGATGTTGTTAATGCATTGGATATTATTTTCTCGGCATGCCATGCAGAGCCGCGTTTTGCTGTCTCCACCGTACCTTTGAATGAGCGGTTGCATAATATTGTGGAGAATTCATTGCAAACGGATACGGCGCAAACTGCAATGGTATCTCCCTCGGCATCAAATAAATCCATTATCGATGATATGACAGCTATTTGGCGTGGTGTACTGCGCTGCGCGGTTGATCATGAATCGAACTTTTTCGATTTAGGGGGAGATTCACTGGTTGGGGCTGAGTTGGTGCGACAAGTTAATGCTCATTTTAATGTTGCGGTATCTATGGTTGATCTTTTCGAATCGAGCACCGTGGCGTCTCTTGCGATGCAAGTAGAGAAAAAGCGCAATCAAGGCGGCGTGCTATAGCGCGGATCGGCAAGACCAACGTGTTCGGGAAAGGGAATTAGCATGAAATCAAAAATACAAATGCATTATTCAACAGATATTGCGATTACCAGCATAGCTGGACGTTTTCCTAATGCGGATTCGAGTCAAGATCTTTGGGATGCGATCTTAGGGAAGCGGGAACTGATTTCGAGTTATACCAATGAAGAACTTCATAATCGGGGCGTTGATGCAGGTGAAGGCGGATTGCATTACGTTCCGCGTGGTGCGTACCTGCAAGATCCAGAAGCATTTGATTACAGTTATTTTCAAATGATGCCGAGAGAAGTTTCTAAAATGGACCCTCAGCAACGGATTTGTCTGGAGGTTTGCCATGAGGCACTTGAACTTAGCGGTTATTCCAGCGGGGCAGACGCAGGGCTCTGTTCAGTTTTTATCGGTTCTCGTCGGAGTACCTGGCAAGCCGATGTACCGACACTGAACCACTCTTCTGCTGATGCCATGCTGCTATTTGGTGGAAGTTCTGTAGATGCTTTGGCAACGCGTGTGGCGTATAAGCTCAACTGTTTGGGGCCTGCTGTCAGCGTAGGCACTTTTTGCTCAGGTTCACTAGTGGCTGTGCATATGGCTTGCAACAGTTTATTGCTAGGTGAAAGTGACATGGCGCTGGCAGGCGGTGTTTGTGTCAGGTATCCCGCTCATGTTGGTTATGTTTACCATGCGGGGGGGATATTGTCTCCGACAGGACGAGTTTGCGCGTTCGATGAGAAAGCTGACGGTACGATTTTCTCTGATGCTACCGCGTTCGTGGTATTACGCCGTCTGGAGGATGCTTTGCTTAATGGTGAGCCGATTTTAGCGGTTATCAAAGGGTCGGCAATCAACAACGATGGGTCTGTCAAGGCGGGTTATAGTGCTCCGGGGGTTTCAGGTCAGGAGCAGGTGATCCGTCGTGCGCTTGCGGCGGCTGATGTCCGAGCTGATCAGATTGGTTTGATTGAAGCGCATGGTACTGGCACACCTGTTGGTGATGGGATTGAATTACGGGCGCTAGGACGGGTATTTGCCGGCGTATCGGCCAGATCGTGTGCTTTAGGTTCGATTAAATCCAATCTTGGTCATGCTGATTGTGCTTCGGGTATCGCTGGGCTGATAAAAGCCATCTATGCTGTCAATTCAGGCATTATTCCTCCGTCAATGAATTGTGAATCTCCTTGTGCTGAATTGAGGGAGCCTGAATCGCCGTTTTATGTGCCTACTGAATCTAGAGATTGGGATAACGATAAGGCGGCGAGAATTGCTGGTGTTAGCTCGTTCGGGATCGGTGGTACAAATGTTCATGTTGTCGTTGCCGAACCACCGGAGAGAAAGCCTGACATACCTTCCCTGGCGGCAGCACATCTGATCCCGCTGAGTGCACGTACTGAAACAGCATTAGCGCAAAAAATTTTGGATTTAGTGAAATATCTTGAACAGTATCCAGAAACGAATATCGCTGATGTGGCATTTACCTTACAACGTGGCCGACGACATTTATCTATACGCAAGGTGATTGTCGCACGTGATATCCGTGAACTGATATCGGGCCTGCTAAATAAAGCCCTAGTGGTGACCCCTCAATTGAGTGAACTGCAAGAGATGTTTATTTCGCCTGCCTTTGTCTGGCAGGCCGGGGGAAGTATCAATTGGGATATTTTTTACCAGAGCGAATATCGTAAACGGCTCCCGCTGCCAACTTATCCATTTGAAAGAACGGCAATCTGAGCTGTAAAACCGGTAGAGATCGTCTTCATTTTGAGGAAAGTGAGGTTGATATGAGTAATATTGAAATTATTCAGAGAGAAATAATCGCTATTTTTGCAGAAACATTTGGTTTACCGAAAGAAGAGATAAAACTAGAAATACCGTTGGTTGAATTGGGGGCGGAATCACTCTTGTTATTCGAAGCATTGGAGCCCATCCATAAACGATTTGGTATAAAACTTTCAGTGCGGCAATTTTTCGCAGAATTACAAACGGTTCGTCAACTCAGTGAATATATCTTGATGGCGGATAAACGCAATGTTATGGCGGATAAAAACAATGTTATGGAAGATAACCATTCGGTCACTCAACCCGCCTTGGCTGATCAAGAAAAAAGGTCTGAACAATCCGATACGCCAAATATTCCACCGGTTAAGAAAGAACGCTTTTTCCAATGGATGTCAAGAAGCGCACCATCGATTGAATCTGAGGAGAGAAAAAAGTATCTGGCTTCATTCATATCTAAATATAACGAGCGAACGATTAAATCAAAAATTCATTCGGTAGCGGTACGTAAAAATATTGCAGATAGCCGTTCTGGAATTGGCTTTAAGCCCTCCATAAAAGAGCTACTTTACCCGATTGTCTGCACCAAGTTTGCCGGCCCTGTTGTCAAGGATATTGATGGTAATGATTACATTGATATGACGATGGGATTCGGTGCGCATTTGTTTGGTCATAGCCCACCTTTTGTAGTTAAAGCGCTCACTCAGCAAATAGACAACAGTTTTGGTTTGGGAACTCGGCATGAGATAGGTTTAGAAGTGGCTGAACTTATCAAAGAGATTACTGGCATGGATCGCGTTGCTTTCGTCAATAGTGGAACGGGAGCAGTGATGAATGCGGTTCGGGCAGCACGAGCGCTCACTCGTCGTAATCATATTGTGCTCTTTTCTAGCAGTTACCACGGACATTGGGATGCCGTACTGGCTAGAGCTGGTGAATATGATGAAGTTAATGCGACAAAACCCATTTCGGTGGGTATACCTGAAAATATGGTTGCTGATGTTTCGGTGTTTGGGTTTGGCTCCAATGAGGCCATTGAGTTTCTCAAAACCAATAGAACCGATATCGCTGCGGTGCTGGTAGAACCTATACCCACGCGTGACCCAGGATTGAGTAATCCAGATTATTTGCGACGTTTGCGTCAAGTGACCAGGGAGTTAGATATTCTGCTGATATTTGACGAAATCGTGACAGGTTTCAGATCTCATCCAGCGGGTGTCCAGGGGTTATTCGGCATTGAGGCCGATATTGTGACCTATGGCAAAACGATAGGTGGTGGAATGCCTCTGGGCGTCATTACGGGTAGGAAGAATATGCTTGATTCGATTGACGGTGGAAACTGGAATTTCAACGATGATAGTTTCCCCGCAGCGGAGCCGACATTCTTTGGTGGGACCTATTTTCAACATCCGCTTTGCATGACCGCTGCGAAAGCCACTTTGCAGGAGATCAAGAGGCGAGGGGAAACTTTTACCAAGGCACTGACTCAGCGTACTGAATCGTTTGTTTCACGTTTGAACCAACTGTTCTTAAGCCGTCGGGTTCCTATCGAGGCAAGATCGTTTTCCTCATTTTTTAGATTAATGCATCGTGACAACATGGATTTGCTTTACTACAACCTGTTAATGAGAGGGGTTTATATCTGGGAATGGCGTTGCTGGTTTATATCCGATGCACATGATGATACTCATCTGGAAAAAGTTTATTTGGCATTTGTAGATAGCTTAGATGAACTTGAGGAAAACAACCTGCTTCCTCGATATAGCTAGAGCAAACTGGCCTGTTGTGAGTAATAACTTATTGAATTATTAAGCATCCTATCTTCTGGCTGTGCTGAGTTCGATGCTCTGAAACGACGGCTCATAGTCTGTTGAGTAATGAAAATTAAGGGGAACGTTATGCCGTTGGCAAATAAAAGTGTTTTCATTGGTGGGCCGATTCAATTTGCAATTTGTGATAACGGTTTTCATGAGGAGTTGAGAACGACTATCCAACTGGCGATTAAGACGGTGAAGGCACTGAATGGTAATGTATTTTCGGCGCATTTGACTGAGAAATTTGGCATTGATACACCCAGTTATACGCCAGATATGGTATCGAAACGGGATTTCCAATGGATGCGGCAGTGTGATTTTTTCATGCCCATTCTTCCGGTTCATCAAGGTGATGAATTACTGCGTACTGACGGTACACATATTGAACTTGGTTGGGCCTCTGCTCTGAAACGGCCCGTCTTATTAATCACTCAACTACCGATTGTGAATGGTGGTAGTCATTTGTTAAAGGGATTAGAGCATATTTGCAATTTGTCGAAATTGGATATTCACGATTTTCGTCAAAATCCGGGACAGATTGGCGAGATTTTCAGGAATCTTGCAGTTGAATAGCTATTGATCACCTTTTTGAGGATATACCGCCTTTCTATTGACTTTCTATTGAATTGAAAGGCGGGTTAATAGCGAGTTTGCTTGAATGGGTAATTTGTGGAGTTACGATGGAAAATCGAGTTATTGAATCAACCTATGATGTTTTAGGAATGAAGATAAAAAACCCAATTATTGTTGGGTCGGGTTTGCTTTCTGATCAAGCTAAAAATATTCGCCAGTTTATCGCTTACGGCGCAGGGGCAGTCGTGACAAAAACGATTTACCCGCGCTCAGAAAAATTGCATACAGAAAAGACCTATTTATTCAGTACAGGGATGCTGAACAATACGACGTATTCGAAGAAAACCGTTGACTATTGGTTAACACTTCTCCGTGAATTTAAGGAAGAACAACTTCCGGTGATAGTTTCTATCCATGCTGAATCACCTGAGGCGTTAGGTTCATTGGCTGTTCGTATCTCGGAAGTGACCGATGCCCCTTTGGAGTTAGGCATTTCATGCTTGCATGCGGATGACTTCACGGGAGATACACCAGAACGTGTATTCAACTACACCAAAGCAGTGAAAGAGCGAACGGACACCCCTTTTGCGGTCAAACTCTCGCTTGGCGATAATTTGTATGGGCGTGTTCAAGCTGCGGTAGAAGGGGGGGCTGATGGGATAACGTTGAGCGATACCATTTCAGGCATTGCATTCGACACAGAGAATGGCGAAGCGCTGCTTAATGGGGTTTGCGGATACTCTGGGCCAGGGATCAAACCAATGGTGCTTGCCGCTATTTATAACCTGCGTAAGCGAGGGGTGACGATTCCAATACTTGGGTCGGGAGGCGTACAGGATGGTAATGATGTTCATGAATACCTACTGGCAGGGGCGAATACGGTGCAGGTTTACACCGCGCTTCATCGGCATATGTATAAAACATTGCAGCGCATTGTTCATGAATATACGCAAGTTATGACGTCAGAAAAAGTATGAGGAAAATGGATAACATCATGAATAATAATAAAATTAGAGAATTTGCGGAACTGACCAGTGAGCAGGTCTTAGCCGCGGTTGAAGGTAAAACATTGATATGGCCGATTGGCGGGATTGAGCAGCATGGGCCTCATCTGCCGTTGAATGTGGATTCAGTGATCCCAGAAGCCTTTGCTCGCGTGTTGGCGGAGGATATTAATGGATTCACCTTGCCGGTACAGCCAGTGTCTGCCAGATCATTGCCACAAAGTGGGGGTGGACTTGAATTTCCTGGTACTATTTACCTGGATGGATCAACATTTACCGCTTATATCAGCCGAACAATTAAGAGCTTGTGCTCATTACCCTTTAAGCAACTGGTGATCATTAATGGTCATTTTGAGAATGAAGGTTTTATTTTCGAAGCGGTAGACGCATTACGGGCGGAGGGACATTTTAACGATCGTTCCGTTATCGTATTTAGCTGGTGGAGTTTGGTATCTGATGATTGGACTCGTGAACATTTAGTTGATTTTCCCGGTTGGCACGCTGAGCATGCAGGGTTAACAGAAACGAGTTTAATGTTGCATTTGCGTCCCGATTTAGTGAGAGCGGAGCGACCTGATCATGATAAACCGCCACGCGCTGGGATCTATCAAGTACCGATTAAAAAAGAATTTTCAACAAGAGGCGTTCTTTCCAAAACATCCGGTTCAAGTGCGGAAATAGGCGAACTCATTTTCGAGCATGTCAGACAGCAAATATTGGAACTGGTTACTGCGGATTAATCAGTCGCCATATCGCGGTGTTTTTTCGGTTTTGCCCTAGCTATAGGGAAAAGATTTATCGCTTTTATATTATACAAATGCGCCTTAAAACCTCATCTTTCAGGGGAAGGTTAATAAGGCGCAGTTTTCTGTATACCCACGTTGCTAATATTTGCTGCGACGACTTGTATAAAGTCATCATGACAATCAGAAAAAAACACGCCATGATTATCATTAAAGATTTAAAGGTGACCAATATACCAAAGCTTAAATTTAAATATTAACGTTAGCAGATTGTAACTCAAATCTTAATCCAAGCGCTTTCACTATTTTCAAAATAGTTGTAAAAGTTGGATTTCCTTTTCCTGATAAGGCTTTATATAATCCCTCCCTGCTTATACCCACTTCTTTTGCAAGCTGGCTCATATTTCTGGCTTTGGCAATATCTCCCAATGCAGATAATATCAGGGCTGGATTATCCTCTTTCATCACCTCCTCTAAATACAGTTGGATATCTTCTTCTGTTTTCAGGTGTTCCGCAATTTCATAGTTGCTGATTTCGATTCCTTTGTTCATAAATACCTCTCAATTTCTTTAACTATTTTCTTTGCTTGCTGTATATCTTTTGACTGTGTGCTTTTATCACCCCCACACAATAATATAATTAATTGTTCTCCATGTGAGGTAATGTAAATCCGATACCCTTTTCCCTCATCAATCCTTAATTCAGATATTCCTTCTCCGACTGGTTTTACATCACCGAAGTTACCAAACTACAATCGCTTAATCCTGACCTGTATTTTTGCTTTTGCTCTGGTATCTTTCAATTTATCTATCCATTGGTTAAAAATACTTGTGCTTTTAATTTCCATTTTTATCCCCATCTATACTTTGATTATAGGTATAAAACACAGTTGTGTCAACTTTAGTTAACATTTTTATTTTTAAACAGCTTTCCGGTTTTAAACTAATTAAGCTATTGTGTTTGTAGTATCAGATAGTCAGGAAGGGATCGTGATTTTAAAAGTGAAGTGATATCTGGATAAATTATAAATAAAGAGAAATATTACCCTGAGATTGGATATGTTTTATCTGTATGTGATAAAGCAGGTATTGATAAAAGCCATTTTTTATTTGTCAGTGTGGTTTTAAAATCGGGAAAAAAGTGGCAAGCGTATTATGAAAAAACAAGTGAAAAATTTAATCATCAAAAGTAACAAGAAATAGTTAAGGTTCTTTTTCAGCGGATAAAAAATTCGATGCTATATTGGCATTGAAAGAGAAAAAATCAAGAAAAGCAGATTTTAAGTTTATTTTACATGGCTGTAAGAAATTTACGTAAAATCAGAGATAATCGTTAAAGAAAGCAGATGAACTTTTAGGTTAACCAGATTAACAGCATTAAAGATGGTTAAAGAAATATGCTTTTATTTTAATGCCAGTAATGCACCATTTACTCTCTGTTTTTTAAGGATAGAAAAGTAACATAGGATTATTAAAGTAAAAATGAAAAAAACAAGTATCAGTTTAATAAAAATAGGATTGTTAAATACGAAATGGAAAATAGAATTATTTACCTGTTACAGGCTTTGTTTATCATCTCTTTAACATGGTTCAGCTTATCTTTTTACTTGCATTTTCACGTCTGGATAATTGCAAGCTGCTTTCTATCGGTGATTAGTTAGCTAAGGATTGAAAAAATAGGTGCTTCATTAATGCCAGATTTTAAAGAAATACAGAGTGGTTAAAAACGGCTGACTCTCTGTTATATTTAATACATTTATCGGTGATGTTATCCTCCGATTATTTTACGTTTATCTAACCTGATACAATTATTTAAAAGTGATAATACGGGGCCATTAAAGCTTTTATATAACTAACAAGTGGGTGTTAAAATGATTTTTCATTGTTATTTTACGAAGAAAACTATAAAAATGACGTAATAAAAAATAGGTAAAACGGTTATGTGTTACCAGCGTTCTCAATTGCGGCGCAGCATTTCAGTGAATGCCATTTTCAGTATGAACTGTGACTGATTTTTTGCTCAGGCACACCAAGGTGCCTGTCACAATTTCACGTTCACTGTTCTGAAAACTCATGACATCATTTAGGTGAAATACTCCATGCTTTGTATTATTCTCTGCCGTTGTAACATGTTGATAGGGCTGAAAAAGCAATCATACAGCTTCATGATAATTGAATTTTGCAGGCTCTCTAAAAGACACCGGGATAAGCACCCCCGTCGATAAGAATATTTTGTCCTGTTATATAACAGGCATGGGTACTACATAAAAATGCACAATAGGCTCCAAATTCTTCTGGAATTCCAAATCTTCCTGCGGGAATTTTCTGGCTACGTTGCATTGCCATATTTTCCGGTGAATCACCACATCTTAATGCTTTTTGTTTAAATGTTTGTCTCAGGCGCTGAGTCTCGAATGCTCCGGGTAATAGATTGTTTATAGTGACATTATTTCTCATCAATAAATGAGATTTTGCCAAACCGCTAACGAAAGTTGTTAGCCCTCCTCGTGCTCCATTTGATAATCCCAACTCATTTTGAGGTGCTTTAACTGTACCAGAAGTAATATTGATGATGCGCCCAAAACTACGGTCAGCCATTTTATTGATCACTGCTTGGATCAGGGTTATTGGTGTAAGCATATTGGTGTTAATTGCCTGATACCATATATCATGACTCCATTCAGAAAAATGACCTGTTGGCGGCCCTCCTGCATTTGTGATAAGGATATCTACCATAGGTGAAGCTGTTAATACTGCCTTTTGTGTCCCCGGTTGAGTTATATCACCCGATATCCATCTTATCGACACGGCTGAATTTATCTCTTGCAACTGTAGCGCTGCCATTTCCAATTGTTCAGTTCGTCGTGCGTTAATAACAACATTTACACCTTCTGCAACTAACGCTGCTGTGCAAGCAAAGCCCAGACCCTCGCTGGCTGCACATATAACAGCCCAACGCCCCGTTATTTTAAGATCCATATTCTCTCCATATATGTTCTACAAACGTCAGTTTTCTGTTTCAGACACCCAGTACTGGGTACAAACTATTAAAATGAAACAAATCAGAGCAAGAGCAAAAAGTCCCCACATCAAGCCAGTCGCAGTCGTTGTATGACCACTGGAGAAAAACCATAATATAATAGCTGCCCCGGCCATTTTGAGTGCCCCCTGCAAAGCGCTACCCGTTCCTGATAATTCAGGATGACCATATAAACTTATCCCGAGTAATAAAGGGGAAGATAGCCCACACCCCAACCCTATCGCAAAACTATAAATAATGATGAAGCCAATTGATAATATCTGAGTGAAGTGAATAAAAATGAGCGCTATTACCGTGAATGACAGTAATAATGGCAAAGATATTTTAAGAATATATTCGGGTGTAGCGTGTGATAACCTTTTTTTGTTAACAATGAGCCTATTACAATTCCAGCAGAATAGATTATAAACAGATATCCGTTCTGTGATGACGATAACCCAAATTGGGTCTGGAATACGAAAGGACTAGCAGTAAAATAACCAATGGTAATGGCAAACAAGACAGCAGAGACAACACTGTATAAAACAAAATTAACATTTGATAATAAAATTCGAAAACCAGCCAGTCTACCATTGCTATTTGGTCTCATCGGAGATGTTTCCGGCAGTGTCATTTTGACAAAAATCGCACCTAACAACATCATGATGGCTAGCGCGATAAAATTAAATTTCCACGGCAGATACTCAGTAATATAGCCCCCAATAATGGGGGCAAAAGTAGGAGAAACTTGTGATGCCATAGAAAAAATTGCCAGTGATTTTGATAATTCCGTTTTATCCCTAAAAGTATCACTGAGTATTGCTCTACTAATAACTGCAGGGCGCGAGCATACTTTGTTTGATATTCAGCCAAAGAAAACTTTTGCACGGTAATCATCACACCAGCTGGCTTTCTTAAGCTTATTTCTTTGGCTTGGTGCCCCACAATCACATTGTTTGACCAT
>NZ_CAWNXG010000060.1:0-23278 GCF_963878145.1 Photorhabdus sp. S10-54
CAGAACAGGGGAATTGGGGGAAAGATAACTATCGCCATCTGACCCAACAACAGGATATCGGCAGCCAGATAACCGGTGCCGGTGAGGTGACCCTGCAAGCCGGGCAGGATTTGACCGCCACCGCCGCCCATGTCAATGCCGGTCAACAACTGACGGCGCAGGCCGGGAATAACCTGACATTGACAACCGGTACCGCCTCATCTGACTTAGTGGAGCACAGTAAACAGACCAGCAAAGGCTGGCTGTCGAAGTCGTCGGTGGAAACCCACGATGAAGTGCATGACCGGCAGGCGCTCAGTACCACATTCAGCGGCGATAAAGTAACTTTACAGGCCGGTAAAGACCTGCATATCAGCGGCAGCAATGTGGCAGGCACGCAGGATGTCAGCCTGAACGCCGGTCATCAGCTTACCGTCGCCACCGCCGCAGAAGCGCACAATGAAACCCATTTGCGGCAGGAGAAAAAATCCGGCCTGATGGGCACCGGAGGGATTGGTTTTACCGTTGGCAAAGCCAGCCAGAAAGTCGCCACCGACAGTGACAGCCAGCTGAGTAAAGGCAGCACGGTCGGCAGCAGTCAGGGCAACGTGACTCTCAACGCGGGAGAACAACTCCGGGTTCACGGCAGTGAAGTGATTGCCGGTAAGGACCTGACGCTGACCGGTCAACAGGTCACGGTCACCAGTGCGGAAAACCGCAATAACACCACGACAAAAACCGAACAAAAACAGAGCGGCTTAACGGTGGCATTGAGTGGCGCTGCCGGGGGCGCCATCAACAGTGCGGTGCAAACGGCCCATGAAGCGCAACAGACTGCCGACCCGCGCCTGAAAGCGTTGCAAAACACCAAAGCTGCCCTCAGCGGAGTGCAAGCGACGCAGGCTGCCAGACTGGCCGAAGCTCAGGGCGGTGGCAACAGCAGCAATAACAATTTGGCCGGGGTGAGCCTGTCCTACGGTCGTCAGTCTTCCCGTTCAGAACAGCAGTCCCGTCAGACCACCCAACAGGGCAGCCATCTCACCGCCGGGGATAATCTCACGATAACGGCGCACGGTGACGATAAAGGGACCTCAGGCCCGAACGGCGATATCCGCGTTCAGGGCAGTCAGTTACAGGCGGGCAAAGACCTGCAACTCAATGCGAGTCGGGATATTGCGCTCTCGTCCAGCCAGAACACCGAACAGACCACCGGCAAGAACAGCGGCCACGGCAGCTCGCTAGGCGTGGGCCTGACCGCCGGCCCCGGAGGCACCGGTCTGAACGTCTCGGCCAATGTCAGTCGGGGCAACGGCCGTGAAAACGGCAACGGTGTCAGCCACCATAACACCACGTTAGACGCAGGACAGACCATTACCCTCAACAGTGGCCGGGATACCACGCTGAAAGGGGCACAAGTCAGCGGCGAACAGATTACGACGACGGTGAAGCGTAACCTGGCATTAAGTAGCGAGCAGGACAGTAACCGCTATGACAGCCAGCAACACAACGCCAGCGCGGGCGTCAGTACCACCGTAGGGCCCCTCACCAACGGTACAGCAAGCCTCAGTGCCAGCCGCAACAAACTGCACAGCAATTACGATTCGGTGCAGGAGCAGACCGGGCTGTTTGCCGGTAAAGGCGGCTATCAGGTTAACGTCGGCGACCACACCCAACTGGACGGTGCGGTGATAGCGAGTCAAGCTGACAAAGCTAAAAACACCCTCAACACCGGAACACTGGGTTTTAAAGATATTCAAAATAAAGCGGACTTTACTGTCGAACAGCAGAGTGCGGGCGTCAGCCTCGGTCAACCAACCACCGGTCAGGTGCTGAATAATCTGGCGGTCAATGCGCTGACAGGCTCAAATAATCAGGGCCATGACAGCAGTATCACGCATGCCGCGGTCAGTGACGGCAACCTGATTATTCGGGACAAAGCGCACCAAACGCAGGATATCGCGAACTTAAGCCGTGATACCGATAATGCGGCCAATGTCTTGAGTCCGATATTTGATAAGGAAAAAGAACAGCAGCGGCTGAAACAGGCGCAACTGATTGGCGAACTCAGCGCCCAGATGACCGAGATAGCCGGGACGGAAGGGAAAATTATCGCGACCCAAGCGGCGAAAGCGAAACTCAATCATATCAGTGAACAGGACCAAGCTGATGCCAAAGAAAAATTGATCAACGCAGGCAATCAACACCCGACTCTGGAGGATATCAATAAACAAATTTATGACACCGCTTACACGCAGGCGCTGAATGACTCCGGCCTGGGGACCGGCGGCAAATATCAAAAAGCGTTACAGGCGGCTACGGCAGCGATTCAGGGGCTGGCGGGGAACAATCTTGGTCAGGCGCTGGCCGGCGGCGCATCGCCGTATCTGGCCGGGGTGATTAAAGAACTGACTACTGACCCGCAAACCCATCAGGTGGATATCGCCACCAACACGCTGGCCCATGCGATTTTAGGCGCGGTGGCGGCGGAGGTGAGTGGTAACAATGCCTTGTCAGGAGCAGCCGGTGCCACGTCCGGTGAGCTGGCCGCACAGGTACTGATTAAGCAACTTTACGGCGACGGGGCAAAAGTCAGTGAGTTAACGGAGGAGCAGAAACAGACTATCAGCACTCTTTCTACCCTGGCAGCCGGGCTGGCAGGCGGCATTGCCGGTGACTCTACCGGGAGCGCCGTTACCGGGGCCCAGGCAGGGAAGAATGCGACGGACAATAATGCACTGAGTTTGCCAAAAGGGATGGCGGATTACGGTCGGTCAGCATCAAGTCTGGCTACCGCTATGTCAAATAAAGGTCAATCCTCTCAAGAGATTTCAGCGGCATTGTCAAAACATGCCAAAGGGGATCACCCGGAAGGACAAGATCCAGTAAGAGGGTTGGTAACGGCATGGGGAGTTGGTGCTTCTGCTGTAGGAGGGACTATAGTTGCCCCTATTGCTGGGGCTGCGGCAGTAATTGGTGGCGGCATTTTAGGAGGAGCAACAGATGCCACCAAACAGCTTTTAACGTTGAAGCCAGGAGAAAATTATAGTGCAACAGATACACTGATAGCGGTAGGAACAGGCGCATTAACTCAAGGTAAAGGAACACTATTTAGCACTCTTGTTAATACAGGAGGCGCTTATTTAGGAAGTAAAGTTAAAGGAGAAGATCCTACAACCTCAATGTTAAGTAATGCAGTTGGTACTGTAATTGGTAATAAAGTGGGGGGTAAGTTTACCAATGCAATGCTTTCTAAAGGTTATTCTAATAAAGCTTCCGAGGTTGGTGGGACAATTATCGGAAATTATGCTGGAACTGCAACAGATTACATTGCAGAAGAAGGAGCAAAGAAAACACAAGGAAGAAAAAATGGACAATAAAAGGGGCATTATTTTTAGACTAAAACAATTTATCTATCTAGTATTGGGGTGGGGAATGATTTTTTCAGTATGTTGTATGATTAGTATTCCTTTAACGTACCTTATTATCTTTTTTAAAGAAGGGTATTTTCTTTTAGATATTCAACCAGCTATTAATGGATTAAAATTCAGTATAAAAGTAGGCGGTAGTGGTGGGGCAATATTTGGATTTTTTATTTATTTATTTAGTCTAATACAAGAATTTTGCAAGAAAATTTCTTCATTAAACAAAAACAAGGAGGAGAAATAAAATGTCTATTGTGGAAAATAATGCTCTTGGCGATGGTTCATTTGGAATATCAGCAGGAAAAGATGGAATAGGTGTATCACTTGGTGTAGGGCCTTCAATTGGCTGGGGTGGTATTTCAAGGGAAACTCCATTAGGTGAAACAGACATGAATGGCAAAGTTGGCACTGAAATATATAAACATGAGTTTAAGGATAAATGAGCATGATTGTATATATTCCGTTTATTTTGATGGTTTTGAGTCTGTTGGGGTTTCTTGCCTGCTTCATCTATTTTGGCTTGAGCAGAAAAGTTTCACTAAGAAGTGTAAAATCTCCATTGCTATTTTTTGATTTTTGTTTTTTTAATAAAAACAAACTTGCTAATTTTTCCATGATGATATTATTTATTGTTTATATATCTGGAATTTGGTTTGAATTTATTAAAAATGGAAGCTTAATTTCCTTTACTGGCTATTTTATTGGAGTATTTGCAATTCTTGTTTTTTTTATTCATTGCAGATTTTTCTCAAAAATAAAATTTGCACATAGAAATAATATTGAATTCATAAAAGAGTTTGTTTTTGAAATTGAAATAAGTGGTGGATTCGATTAATAAATGCAATTTTCCGTAAAGATAGTCATTTGACTTCCAATATATTGCAGTGGAAGTCAAATAATCTTTCTGGTTCTTCGTTGTATAATAATACTATGATCTTAACGCCTGATTATTAAATACCGGATTAGATTGAATATGGATTCTCTGTAAATGCCGTTCTGATTTGGAAGTAAATCCTTCACGTCCATGTAGCAGAGAGAAATTATCCACAATCACCAGATCACCTTTTTTCCATGCATGAGCATATAAATGGCGCTTATCATATAATATATTGATAAAATCTTGTTGAAATTCTGCTACTTGATCAGGGCTGATATTATGATATTCAATAGCATGTTTATTTAGGAATTTTTCTCCATCTACTGCCGGTTCGTTATATCTGATAACGAATCCGTTTCTGTCCGGATGTTCTTCCACTAAAGGAGAGTGAACTTCCCCACCATAATGAGTGACTTTATTAATGCGGTAAGTAATCGATATATTCTTCCACTGTTCTAATTGCTGTTGAGTAGCATTAGCAACAACACGACGAGTATTGACAAAGGTTGTCCTGCCCCCTTGGTCGCTTTCAGGTGCGTGGGCGCAATGGAACATAATAAATTCGGGAATTGTTGGTTTATACATGCCATCCCAGTGCAACGGCATATAGCTGTTATCAAAAACGTGATCGGTAGCATCTTGATGTTCACGAACATCTAAAATAGCACCAAACGGCCACATCATTATTTCTCCCCAATTACGGGCATATTCTTCATATTTTTCGTGATCAGATAAATCAGATTTAAAACCACGTAATATAAGCAGATGGTGTTTTCTAGCCAGTTCTTTCAGTTGTTCCACTGATAAAGTATCAATATGTTGATCGGAAAATTGAGGCGTAATTTTTAAACCAAAAGGGGTTATTTCTTCTGTCTGAAAGCTATTTAATTCTGTCATCGCTATTTTCCTTCAAATTACATAGTGACTGGGTTTTCCATGAATATTTACTAATTTTCCGCCCATCATCTGAACTTCTTTATGTTTCATAAGTATAAATTGCCCATTTACATTGGCTGCGACACCATGCCAAGGGGTTAACCAATCATCCCGGGTTGGCATCATATGAATACCAAATTTAATACTGTCTGCTGGCTGAGGATGAATAGATAAACGTATGGCTTTTGGAAAATGAGTATCTAATAAACTTCCCCACGCCCAACTTCGTTGAATAACACCGATGGCTCTTTGTTTGGCATCTTTTTGTAGGGCATTATTTGATCCGGTATAGCCGGGTAATAAGCTGTCTTCATATAAGAAACGGGTGACTGCGCGATATAGTTGTAATCCATCACTATTTTGCAACAGTTCATCTTTGATAGATTCTTCCGAACGGGCATAATGTCTGACTAACATCTGTCTCTGTAAATTGAAATCATCACTATGTTCGCAGAGTTCTTTATCGTCGTTAAGGTTAAATGTGCTTAAATTGATAGCACCCACTTCATGAAGTAATTGTTTAATATCTTCATGATATTGACTGATAACATTATCACTGACACGAATCAGATCACCAAAGACATGACCATCAGAGCAAATAATAATGCGAGCGCCTGGCGGATAATAAAGCTGAATACGCTGGCAAAGAGAATTAAGAAAAATCAAAGACAAGCGTTCTGCCATATCAGGGGAAGTACCAAGTACTTTATTTCTGTTTGGTGACTTGGTTGGGAATGCCGGTAAAATGAATTCGATAGGTTTATTATTCCTGATGAAGTATTCAATTCTAGGTAATTGTACAGATTTAATAATATTTTCTTCTTTAACGGAATCTCTCCCTAGATCAGTAAGACGCCTGCGATATTGCAACAGTTCGTGCAGAATCTGCATAGAAATATTATTAAAGGAAATACTCTCGGAAGTAATATTATTATCGGTAACACTTTGCATCATTATGGTTTCCATACTTGTTGTCATATCTATTCTTTGATTTCTTTAAAAATAGATAAACAGCATTTTCACTAATTGGTATAGGCGAAGTGTAGAATAATGCAATTAAAAAATAATATAATATTTGAGAATATCTAATAATCTATTTAACAATAAACAATATGTTTGAATATGATTTATATAGTTAATCAATATATTTGATTGATTGTTACATTAAGGTACTGTTTGGCAAGACTATTAGGATATAAGGGATCTGGTACGACCACCATAGTAAAATATCCTTAAAACTAAATTAGTGTAGGTAAAATGGATCGGTTGATAATTTCATATTGGCAATTTTTTCTGAAATTTATCTTAAATAAAGTGGGTAAGGCCTTTTCCTTTACTTACTAATATATTTATGAAAATTATAAAACCTAGTATTTTATAAGGGAAAATTATGACTTTAATGAAAGAAGAGATCATTAAAGTAAAAGGTAAATTACTGCATGAGGTTGATAATAAAGGCTATTATTATAATTATGATCATATCCGGTTATTATTTTACGAAAACCAAGTTTACCCTTAATTACCTATGCTCCCGGGGATTCACTCCCATGCCATCGCGATGCATCTTCAAATCTACTCCCCCACAGACTGACAATCAATCATAGGGGAAGTGAAGTGACTTAAGAGCAGATTGGATGATGTTCAAAAGTATCAAGTAATTGCTGAATGAATTCTAGGCGTGTCGTTCTTTCGTTCAGGTCAGTAATGAATTTCAGTTTAGCGGGGCCGTCCAAGCGATAAATTTCAGGTTGTTTTTGTAACAGGCCGATAAGATAAGTTGGATCAACTTTATTTTCCTCACTAAACTCGATAAACCCTCCTTTTTCATGGGCTTCTATTCGTTTAATACCTAATTTCTGAGCTAACAGGCGAATGGCTGCTGATTGTAATAAGTGGCGCCCCGGATCAGGTAATATGCCGAACCGGTCTATCAATTCAACCTTCAATTCTGCTAATTCTGATGCGTTTTTGGCGCTGGCAATACGTTTATAAAAAGACAAACGCATATTGACATCAGGAATATAATCATCAGGTAACAAAATAGGCATCCGCAATTCAACGTCAGTTTGACTATTGCTTAAGTCTTCAAGTGAAGGTTCACGACCTGCTTTTAATGCATTGACTGCACTTTCCAGTAGCTCCATATAGAGTGTGAAGCCAATAGTTGTCATCTGACCACTTTGTTCTTCACCGAGAAGTTCACCGGCTCCGCGGATCTCAAGGTCATGAGTTGCCAGTGCAAAACCCGCACCTAAATCTTCAAGGGAGGCGATAGCTTCCAGACGTTTGTGTGCATCGGCTGTCATTGCTTTCGGATGTGGTGTCAGCAGGTAAGCATAAGCCTGATGGTGAGAACGTCCGACACGCCCCCGCAATTGATGCAGTTGGGCTAGGCCAAAATGGTCAGCACGTTCAATAATGATGGTATTGGCGCTTGGAATATCGATGCCTGTCTCAATAATGGTGGTACAAATCAGAACATTAAATCGTTGATGATGGAAATCGGTCATCACCCGTTCCAAATCCCGTTCACGCATCTGCCCATGACCAATGGCGATCCGTGCTTCTGGTACTAATTCTTCAAGACGCAGCTTCGCTTTCTCAATATTTTCAACATCATTATAGAGGTAGTAGACTTGACCACCGCGCAAAACTTCACGCAGTATGGCTTCTCGTACCACCAAACTGTCATACTCGCGCACGAAAGTTTTGACAGCCAGACGGCGAGCGGGCGGGGTCGAAATAATTGAGAGATCCCGCATACTACTCATTGCCATATTGAGCGTTCGTGGAATTGGGGTTGCGGTGAGGGTCAGAATATCGACATCGGCACGCATGGCTTTGATCTGCTCTTTGTGGCGAACACCAAACCGGTGCTCTTCATCGACAATTAACAAACCAAGGTCTTTCCAGCGCAAGTCGCTTTGTAGCAGTTTATGTGTACCAATAATAATATCGACTTTACCTTCGGCTGCCATTTCAACGATTTGTTGCTGTTCCTTGGCGCTGCGGAAACGGGATATCATCTCAATACGTACAGGCCAATTAGCAAAACGGTCGCGGAAATTATCAAAATGTTGCTGAGCCAGCAGTGTTGTCGGAACCAGGACTGCCACTTGCTTGTCATTATGGACTGCCAGAAATGCGGAGCGCATTGCAACTTCGGTTTTGCCAAAGCCTACATCACCGCAAATTAAGCGATCCATAGCGACTGGCTGACACATATCATTCAGAACTGCGTTAATTGCCTGTTCCTGATCTGGAGTCGTTTCAAATGGAAAGCTTTGACAGAATAATTGATATTGTTCCCAATCATGTTTAAACGCAAATCCTGGTTTTACGGCGCGGTGAGCATAAATGTCAAGCAACTCCGCAGCCACATCGCGTACTTTTTCGGCAGCTTTCTGGCGGGCTTTGTTCCATGCCTCTCCGCCCAATTTATGTAATGGGGCATTTTCATCAGCACCACCTGCGTAGCGGCTGATCAAATGCAGGGAAGAGACCGGAACATAAAGTTTGTCGTTACCAGCATAACTTAAGATCAGATATTCAGCTTTGATACCACCTGCTTCTAGCGTAGTTAGCCCTTGGTAACGGCCAACGCCATGTTCCAAATGGACCACTGGCTGGCTGGGGCGTAATTCTGCAAGGTTACGGATCAGGGTATCGGTGTTAATCGTGCGGCGGGTATCTTGACGGCGGCGAACAACACGTTCACCAAGCATGTCGCTTTCACAGATTAGAGCCAGTTCATTCTTTGTATCGATAAAACCATGTTCAGCGGCACCAATCATCAAAAAGTGACCTGGCTGTTGTGCTTGATGCAATTTTCTGATTTTAATGGGTTTAATCTTTATTCGTGACAATAATTCCTGTAACGTTTCTTTCCGTCCTTCACTCTCAACAGAGAAAATAACGCGGCCACTGAATTGTTCAAGGAAACGGCGAAGCTTATCCAGAGGTGCCTTATTTTGCGCAACAACGGAGAGATCAGGCAGCAGTTGATAATCAAGATTTACGTGACTCGCTTTTTTGCTCAATTCTTCTGCTTTAAGTTGAATGCGGGGCCAGTTTTTTAGCGCTGAGAATAAATTATCAGCCGGAAGCCAAAGCTCTTCTGGGGGTAAGAGAGGGCGCATTGGGTCAATTTTACGGCTCTCAAAGCGTTGTTGGATGTCCTGCCAAAAACGTTCAGCGGAATGGTTTATTTCTTGACTGATAAGCAAGGTGTTGTCGGGTAGATAATCAAACAATGAAGGCAAGGGTTGGCTAAAAAACAACGGTTGCCAGTATTCTATCCCGGCCGGTAACGTACCTTTACTGACTTGCTGATAAATATGCTCATTGTCACGACGGACTTCAAAACGTTCCCGCCACTGGCTGCGAAACAGTTCAATAGTCTCTTTATCTGTTGGGAATTCATGAGCAGGCAGTAGGTTGATTTGTTTAACCTCAGTCAGCGTACGTTGGCTGTCAACATCGAAAATGCGTAAGCTATCGATTTCATCATCGAAAAAATCAATACGATAGGGATGCTCACTTCCCATTGGGAAAAGATCAAGTAATGAGCCACGAGTAGCAAATTCGCCGTGTTCAAGAACTTGTTCGACACTACGATAGCCAGCTTGTTCTAATTCAGTACGGAGTTTATCTCGTGAGAGCCTCTGATCTTTGTGCATGACTAGTGCATGCCCGTTAAGGTACTCATGAGGGCAAACCCGTTGCATTAAGGTATTTATCGGCAGGATTAAAACACCTTTGGTCATCGTCGGCAGACGGTAAAGTGTAGACAGACGGTTGGAAATGATTTCCTGATGAGGAGAGAAGCTGTCATATGGCAGTGTTTCCCAATCGGAAAGGAGATCAACAGAGCAGTCGGTAAACTGATGGATTTCATCATGCAGACGTAAGGCGTTTTGCATATCCTTGGTTATCAGTACGACAGGGCCTGGATGGCGTTCGACAATTTCAGCACATTCTACAGCGCAAGCAGCACCAGTAAGTTGGCCTAATTGACGGTTATCACCGCGACGTTCGGGAAGTTTATAACGATATTTTGAGGACATAGGCGTAAATGTGTTCTCTATGATTCAGTCCATTCCCAACAGGCTTTCGACACATAATGGTCTTCGAGTAAACACGCTGGCTGGTTGAGAGAAAATAAAAAAACCACAGAATCTGGATGTTGGTGGTTCCATAAAATATAACTACCCTTTATTATCCCCGAACACTTTGCTTTGGCAACAGGGGCGTAACAGATTTCATGTTTCAATCTGTCTCATTATTTATAGGTTTGCGGTATATGCGTGGTCGGGCGGCTGATAAATTTGGTCGGTTTGTTTCCTGGCTGTCAGCAATTGGCATTACTCTCGGTGTTGCCGCATTAATTACAGTATTGTCCGTGATGAATGGTTTTGAGCGTTCGCTGGAAACCAGTATTCTTGGCTTTATGCCACAGGCGGTTGTGACGTCGGTAAATGGCTCGCTAGACCCAAAAACACATCCTGTCAGTGAACTTGCGGATCTAAAGCAGGTTAACAGGATTACGCCATTGGTGATGGGTGATGTGGTATTGCAAAGCGCCCGGAATGTCGGTGTTGGTGTAATGTTGGGTATCGCTTTTGATGAATATGAACCGCTGACTGAATATTTAACCGGCGCTTATCGTCATCAACTTGCACCCGGTAGCTACAATGCTATTTTGGGCGAAAGAGTCGCCGGGGAGCTTGGAGTAAAACGCGGTGATCGCATTCGCCTGATGGTACCTGGCGCAAGTCAGTTGACACCAATGGGGCGTATTCCCAGTCAGCGTCTATTTACTGTTATTGGCACTTTTGCGTCTAATAGCGAAGTCGATGGCACACAGATTCTGGTTAATCAGCAAGATGCTGCCCGTCTGATGCGCTATCCGCCAGGTCACATTACTGGCTGGCGTCTCTATCTCTCAGAACCATTGGCTGTAGATAGTTTGAGCTTACAAACCCTACCAGAAGGGTTGTTGTGGAAGGATTGGCGCGAACGTAAAGGTGAGTTTTTCCAAGCGGTCAGGATGGAAAAAAATATGATGGGCTTATTGTTAAGCCTGATTATTGCCGTGGCTGCATTCAATATCATCACTTCGCTTGGTTTACTGGTAATGGAAAAACAGGGAGAAGTGGCGATTTTGCAGACACAGGGACTGGTACGTCGTCAGGTTATGGCGATTTTTATGATCCAGGGAGCGGGAGCCGGGATCATCGGCACTTTACTGGGAACTGGGCTTGGTGTTCTGCTTTCCAGTCAGCTTAATAACTTAATGCCACTTATTGGCTTATTGACCTCAGGTGTTGAGTTGCCTGTTGCCATTGAGCCGCTACAGGTTGCTACAATCGCAATTTCAGCGATGGCGATTGCCCTATTGTCTACGTTATATCCTTCCTGGCGTGCTGCTGCTATCCAACCTGCTGAGGCTTTGCGTTATGAATAATCAACCACTATTGTTGTGTAATAATCTGTGTAAAAAATACCAGGAAGGTCAAGTACTGACTGAAGTGCTGAAAAATGTCACTTTTGCTATCAATCAGAGTGAAATGATGGCGATTGTGGGAAGTTCCGGCTCAGGTAAGAGTACGCTTCTGCATTTGCTTGGTGGGTTGGATACACCGACTTCTGGTGAAGTCCTTTTTAAAGGGCGCTCGTTGAATAAAATGTCCTCCGGAGCCAGGGCAGAACTGCGAAATCATGAATTGGGCTTTATTTATCAGTTTCACCATCTGTTGCCAGATTTTAATGCGATCGAGAATGTCGCTATGCCACTGTTAATTGGCGGTAAAAATCGCAGTCAGGTACAGAAGAAAGCATTCGAAATGCTGGCGGCTGTTGGTTTGGAGAAGCGCGCTCATCACCGTCCATCAGAATTGTCAGGGGGGGAACGCCAGCGTGTGGCAATTGCCAGAGCGTTGGTTAATGAACCTTCTTTAGTTTTAGCGGATGAACCTACCGGTAACCTCGATTTACGTAATGCAGATAGCATCTTTGCATTACTGGGTGAGCTTAACCGGCAGCAAGGCACGGCATTTCTGGTTGTCACCCATGATTTGAATCTTGCCGGCAGATTAAATCGTCAGGTGGAGATGCGTGATGGTTATTTACAGGATGAATTGACCGTGACGGGAGCGTTGTAATGGCGAATTTGCCTCTCTCTTTGGTCACTGCCTTGCGATTTAGTCGCGGGCGTCGCCGGGGCGGTATGGTCTCTCTGATTTCTGTGATTTCTACGCTAGGGATTATGCTTGGTGTCGCTGTTCTCATTATTGGTCTAAGTGCCATGAATGGTTTTGAACGAGAATTGAGAAACCGCATCCTTTCTGTTGTTCCTCATGGTGAAATTTATACGGTTCATCAGCCTTTTGAACAGTGGCAGCCTGCATTGGAACGGGTAAAAAACACTATCGGTGTGGTTGCTGCTTCACCTTATATTACTTTCACTGGATTGATGGAAAAAGGCGCCAGCTTGCATGCGGTTCAGGTGAAAGGGGTTGATTTAACCACTGAGGCTCAGGTCAGCTCATTACCTCAATTTGTACAAGATAATGCTTGGCAAAATTTTCAGGCGGGTCATCAACAGGTCATTCTGGGGCAGGGAGTCGCTAATGCCTTGAAGGTTAAACAGGGTGACTGGCTGACTGTTATGATCCCGAACAATGATCCCGAAATGAAATTGTTGCAACCAAAACGGATTCGTTTACAAGTTAGCGGAATTTTTCGATTGAGTGGTTTGCTTGATCATAGTTTGGCTTTGGTCCCTTTGGCCGATGCTCAACAATATTTGGATTATGGGCAAGGGATCACTGGCATTGCGATCAAGGTTGATGATGTGTTTGCCGCTGATCAACGAGTAAGGCTTGCCGGGGAAGCATCACAGGAATATGTCTATATCAGCAGTTGGATAAGAAATTACGGCTATATGTATCATGATATTCAGATGGTACGTAGCATTATGTATCTGGCGATGATTCTGGTGATTGGCGTGGCGTGTTTTAATATCGTTTCTACCCTGATTATGGCGGTAAAAGATAAAAGCAGTGATATTGCTATCCTGCGAACCCTCGGCGCTAAGGATAGGCAAATTAGAGCAGTTTTTCTCTGGTATGGGTTACTGACGGGGATGACGGGCAGTATTGCCGGTGCTATAGCTGGCGTGTTGGCATCACTGAATCTGACGGCGCTTATTCATGGGCTGGAAAAGCTGATCGGGCATCAATTTCTTTCCGGTGATGTTTACTTCATTGATTTCCTGCCATCTGAGTTACATGGCATGGATGTTCTGTATGTTCTGGCGACGGCTCTGATTCTGAGTTTATTAGCCAGTTGGTATCCGGCGAGACGAGCAAGTAGACTTGATCCGGCACGAATTTTAAGTGGAAAATAATTAATCTATTATTGGCATGAGCTAATCAAAACGTTATGGTATAAAAAATAGAAACCTAAGCAATATTTAAGAAATCTTGAAGGAAATCAGTATGCGAATTTGTCGTCGGCTTAGTCGGCTTGGTCGGCTTCGTAAGGTTAAGCGTTTGAGACAGCAGAGATTTCGTAGCCGGATTTTTTATAGGGATAATCGTTTGGCGATTAATATGAAAAAACCTTACATCGTGGTATTGACAGGAGCCGGTATTTCGGCTGAATCGGGTATTCGGACTTTCCGCTCCTCTGATGGGTTGTGGGAAGAACATCGGGTGGAAGATGTTGCTACACCTGAGGGATTTCAGAAGGATCCAGAATTGGTGCAGGCATTTTATAATGCCCGGCGTCATCAACTTCAGCAATCAGAAATAAAACCGAACGCAGCGCATTATGCTTTAGCCGCGCTGGAGCATGAGCTTGGCGATAATTTTTTGTTGATTACTCAGAATATCGATAATCTTCATGAGCGGGCGGGCAGCTATCGCACGGTGCATATGCATGGTGAGTTGTTCAAAATTCGTTGTTGCCAATCTGGGCAATTGTTTGAGTGGACAGACGATTTGACGATAGATGAACGTTGCCATTGTTGTCAGTTCCCCTCGCCATTGCGTCCACATGTTGTTTGGTTTGGTGAAATGCCTTTGGAGATGGAACGGATTTATTCTGCACTGGCTCAGGCAGATATTTTTATCGCTATCGGCACCTCTGGTCATGTTTATCCTGCGGCTGGATTTGTACATGAAGCTAAACTGGCAGGGGCGCACACGGTAGAGCTGAACCTGGAACCGAGTCAAGTAGAAAGTTTATTTGATGAAAAGCATTATGGACCAGCCAGTAAGATAGTAGATGAGTATGCTCGAAGGTTAATTGAGAGTATTAAAGAATTTAAAGCTGATTTGACGCAATAATTATTGTGTTTCTCTTCCTCATAATGGGTAACAAAATCCCCGGGGGAAGAGAATAATGGACAGATTACTAGAACGTTTTTTTAAATACATATCTTTTGATACTCAGTCAAAGCCGTCAGCAAAGACGATTCCCAGTAGTCATGGGCAGCTCGAACTCGCCAAAGCGCTGAAACAGGAGTTGATCGAATTAGGTTTTTCTAATGTGGTACAGGATGCTCATGGCTGTGTTATGGCAACATTACCTGCCAATACATCTTGGCCTGTACCTGCTATCGGTTTTATTGCTCACCTTGATACTTCACCTGATTTTTCTGGAAAAAATATAAGTCCACAAATGTTGGAAAATTATCGAGGTGGTGAAATTGCTCTGGGTGCGGGTAATGAAGTGTTATCGCCGGTTATGTTTCCTATCTTGCATAATATGTTGGGGAAAACCTTGATTACCACCGATGGTAAAACGCTGCTTGGTGCCGATGATAAAGCGGGTATTGCAGAAATCATTACTGCAATGGTTCGTCTGAAAAATAGCAATATCTTACATGGTGATATTCGAATTGCGTTTACGCCTGATGAGGAGATAGGTAAGGGAGCACGCTATTTTGATATTAATTCATTTGATGCTGAGTGGGCATACACCGTAGATGGTGGTGGTGTAGGTGAACTGGCATTTGAAAATTTCAATGCAGCGGTAGTAACCGTTAAGATTGTTGGTAATAATGTTCACTCTGGTAGTGCTAAAAATGTGATGATCAATGCCTTATCACTGGCGATCCATATCCATCAAGCATTGCCATCGGAAGAGACACCGGAACATACCGATGGATATGAAGGTTTCTATCATTTGCAACGTATTAAAGGCACGGTTGAGTGTGCTGAAATGCACTATATCATTCGTGATTTTGATCGGAATAACTTCGAAAAACGTAAAAAGAAGATGATTAAAATTGCTGAAAAAGTCGGTGAGGGGCTGCATCCGGGTTGTTATATCGAACTGACTATCGATGACAATTATTACAATATGCATGATGAAGTTATCAAATATCCGCATGTTATTGAGATTGCCAAACAAGCAATGCTGGATTGTAATATTGAACCCGTTATTAAACCGATTCGTGGTGGTACTAATGGCGCACAATTGTCGTTTCGTGGTTTACCTTGCCCGAATATATTCATGGGGGGGTATAATTATCATGGCAAACATGAATTTGTTTCGTTGGAAGGAATGGAGCAGGCTGTAAGTGTTGTCATACGTATTGCTGAATTAACCGCACTGTTGTCTAAAAAGTCGGAAATGAGTCAGGCGTTTTGCAGCACTAGTTAATTTTATCGGATATTAACGGCAAATCCGGGCGCTACAAGTTCTTAACAAACTGTGCGGAATTCTCCTTCCTGAATGCTAATTGAGAGCGAAGCGAACTTAAGAAGCCCCACTATAATCACTTGTGATTTAGTGGGGAGAGTTAGTCACCAGGCCGTGAGTTAATAACGAGTTTAGACGTTGAACAAATTAATGGCCTTTGATAACTATATTGAAATCAACATTATTGAAATCAACCTTATTGAAATTAACCTCTTGAGGTGAGGTATCAATCATTAAAGTACCAGTAACCACTATTGACCAATGCAGTGAGCAGTCTGATAAAACGAGCATCATCTATCGCTTCACCAAGCATTTCTGCATTAATTTCATAATGGCAGCAAAGAACATCAGCCGCTTTAATATGAGGTGTATCTATTAATTCACCGTTAACAAAGCACTGATCACCAACCCGGATAACCCGTAATCCGTTAAGGCGGTGGAGATTTTCACCTTGTTTCATTAATTCATAAATTTCATCACTTTCATAAGGTGGCTCTGGTGGAGCAATATCAAGTTCATGCCGTGACTGAGAGATGAATTCACCAAACCATTGCTGGAAAGTGTCAGGCTGTGCTAATAACTCGTTCATCATGGTGTGTAGCGCTGATAGTTCATGCGGTTGGACCAACGCTGGATTTTCTCGGAAAGTCAGATCGGGATCGCTATAACGATAGCTGCCTAAATCACTAGCCAGCACATAATCGGCGAAGCTACTGAACAGTTCACGGGAATTGGGGGCGCGGAAACCAACTGAATAATTTAGTGAATCTTCGATGGAATAACCTTCATGAGGAAATCCTGGTGGGATATAGAGAATATCACCGGGTTCCATCTCTTCGTCAATAACGGCATTAAAGGGATCGACCTGTAATAGATCGGGGTGAGGGCAGCGTTGTTCCATTGGTAGCTTTTTCCCAACGCGCCAGCGACGGCGGCCCATTCCTTGAATGATAAACACATCGTATTGATCTAGATGCGGACCAACACCACCACCGGGAACGGAGAAGGAGACCATCAGATCATCTATCCGCCAGTCAGATAATACGCGGAATGGTTGCATTAATGCGGCGGAAGGATGGTGCCAGTGATTAACCGCTTGTACCAGCAGCGACCACTCTTTTTCACCTAAATGATCGTAACTTTCGAATGGACCATGAGAGACATCCCAACGGCCATTTTTCTGGCTGACCAGACGGCAGTCAACTTCATTTTCCATAGCCAGCCCCGCGAGTTCATCGGGAGTGAGGGGATCAATGAATTGACGGAAGCCTTGTTTAATCAGTAAAGGCCGTTTTTGCCAATGATTATGCAAAAATGCCTGCCAGTCCAGATTCAACTGATAGTCCATAGTGACATCCTGAGTGTGAAGTGAATTTCAAGGTATTATAACGAATAGTTAAACTCAGTATCAGACTACACTGGCATATTTAACTAATCATCGTCATTAATTTGCTGGCATCGGAACATAACGCAAATTCTGGCGCCACCAAGTGGACTGTCACTGATACTGATATCGCCTTTATATTGTTCGATAATTTCAGAAGCAATTGACAATCCAAGCCCTTGACCAGGCTTCAAAGTATCAACACGTTGACCTCGCTGGAAAATCATGTCCCATTTTTCAATTGGCACCCCTGGACCATCGTCATCGACAATAATCATTACCGAATCGTGATCAATCGTCACAGAGATCTCAACAAATTTAAGGCAGTACTTACAGGCGTTTTCCAACACATTACCCATGACTTCCATAAAATCATTTTTCTCACCAAGCCAAGTGATCTCCGGTGAGACATCTAACGTGAGACTGACACCTTTACGCTGATAGACTTTTGTTAAAGCGCTGCACAGGCTATCTAGTAAAGCAGGAACAGAAGAGACTTTCCGCATAATAGTGCTGTGTTCACTGCGCATACTGGCACGATGCAGATAATAGCCTATCTGCTGAGAAATACGGCCAATTTGCTCAAGCATGATAGGTTCTGCCTGTTGAATAGTCATTTGTTTGCTGTCACGCAAAGAACGGAGAGTTGATTGTAAAACAGCCAGTGGCGTTTTCAAGCTGTGTGTCAGATCAGCCAGTGTTGTTCGGTATTTTGTATAGCGATTGCGTTCATTATTGAGCAACACATTAAGGTTACGAACTAGCCCCCGCAGCTCTGTCGGTGGATTTTCATCCAGTTTTTCCCGTTCACCTTTTTCTAATGAACTGATCTGATGAATAAGCGATTTAATTGGCCGTAAACTCCAGTGTGCTGCCAGCCAGATTAATGGGATAACCAGAATAAGATTGGCAATCAATACATAACCGAACCATTCCCACACCAGAACCGATTTTTGTAAATCCTGTGGAATGGTATCGATGACTACAATCGTTAACGCTGGCAAATGAGCTGTCGCACTATATCTGTTGACAGAAACGGAGTGAGTTAGCTCATTATCTTCATTTTCGTCAAGTGAATTAAGTTTACCTAATTGTCCTTGTGTGTTAGCCGAGTTTTTTAGCAAATCCCGGCTGCTTTTTAGATCAGTATCCAGTTCATATAAACCGTCTTCTTTTAACCATTCACTAGGAATAGAGTTTTCGACTTTTGGGATATGGTGTTGACGCCAGAGGATGGTACCTTTGTTGTTATAAATCAGAACCAATGATGGGTTATTCAGTGTGAAATTGGGGGGTACTGAAATATCCAGCTGATTGTTATTCCACTGAGCAAGGCTGAAAAATAGATTACTCTGACTGCGTAGCAGTGTATAAGCGGTTTTATCAAAACTGACCAGGTAACCGACAATGGCAACAATACCGTAAGACATGGTAAGAGCAAGAATAACCGCAGCTGTTGCCATTAAAAACCGGGTACGGAGTGAGAAAGGCTGCTTTTTGTGCTTAAGCACTTTTTTACCCATGAAAGTTTTACACATCAAAGCGATAGCCTTGGCCCCGGACAGTCACGATAGCTTCATAAGGCCAAATATCTAATATTTTTTTTCTTAGTCGGCCGATTAAGACATCGATGGAGTGACCTTCGCGTAGTTCAGCATCGGGATATAATTGACGCATTAATGACTCTTTAGTGACAACTTTGTCACTATTACACATCAGTATTTCAATGATTCGGTATTCAAACGCCGTTAGTTTGACGCTCTCCCCGTAAACTGTAAATTCCTTGCGTGACAGATCAATTTTGAAAGGTGGGAATTCAATAATCTGAGAAACCAGCCCATTATTACGGCGTAGGAGTGCCTGCATACGGGCAATAATTTCCTCAAGATGAAAGGGCTTGGTAACATAATCATCTGCTCCTGCATCAAGAACCGTGACTTTTTCTTGCCAGCTTTCGCGGGCGGTCAAAACAAGAATGGGGAGTTTTTCATCTTTTTGGCGCCAGCGACGGATCAAACTCAAACCATCTTCTCCGGGCAAACCAAGATCAACAATGGCAATATCGGGTTCGCTCTCGACCAGATAGTAATCGGCTTCTTTGGCGTTTGCAGCGGCATCAACTAGATGACCGGTGTCGCGAAGCTGTACCGTTAAATGGTGACGCAGTAACATGTTGTCTTCAACGATCAATATCCGCATGGAATAATCCTTCTCAACTCCAGCAGGCAGTTATTGTAATAATCAATTCATTCGGACTGTTATATAGACAAAACTGCCGGTAAAAAATTCAATGTCATGGTTCTGGCTGAATATGTTAGATACATGGATCTGTAACAGCAAGACGTTAAGTGGAAATAGAGAATATAACTTTAAAGTATGTTTGGGATTGGTTTATATAAGAGTAGCAACAGACGGATGTTTTATCCGTCTGTTGAATATCAACTACTTCAATTCATCAACCAGTGTAATTGCACGGCCAATATAATTTGCCGGCGTCATGGCTTTCAGTCGTATTTTCTCTTCTTCCGGTAAATCCAGCCCATCGATAAAGGTTTTCATTCCTTCACTATTGACGCGTTTGCCACGGGTAAGTTCTTTGAGTTTTTCATAAGGCTTTTCGATACCATAGCGACGCATTACTGTCTGGATAGGTTCAGCAAGCACTTCCCAGTTTTGATCTAGCTCATCCAGTAAGTGCTGCTCATTGACTTCCAACTTATTTAAGCCTTTCATCGTAGCTTGATAAGCGATCAGAGCATATCCCAGGCCAACACCAAGGTTACGTAATACGGTTGAATCAGTCAGATCTCGTTGCCAGCGGGAAATCGGTAACTTGCTTGCCAGATGACCAAATACCGCATTTGCCAGCCCCAAATTGCCTTCCGAGTTTTCAAAATCAATTGGATTGACTTTGTGTGGCATAGTGGAAGAACCGATTTCACCGGCAACTGTTTTCTGTTTGAAATGGTTAAGTGCGATGTAACCCCAAATGTCACGGTCAAAATCGATCAGAATCGTGTTGAAACGGGCGATGGTATCGAACAATTCAGCAATATAATCATGGGGTTCGATTTGGGTCGTGTATGGATTCCATGTGATGCCGAGTGAAGTCACAAAAGTTTCACTAAACTGATGCCAATCAACCTGTGGGTAAGCGGCTATATGGGCATTATAGTTACCCACGGCGCCATTAATTTTGCCGAGTATTTCGGATTGTTCCAGTTGACGATACTGGCGTTCCATTCGGTGAGCAACATTGGCAAACTCTTTACCAACCGTGGAAGGTGTGGCTGGTTGGCCGTGAGTGCGAGATAACAGGGGTAAGTCTCGATATTCACTCGCCATTTTTTTGATGGTATCAATCATCTGGCGCCATTGAGGTAAAAGTACTTCTTCACGGGCTGTTTGTAGCATCAGCGCATAAGCTAGATTGTTAATATCTTCAGAAGTACAGGCAAAGTGAATAAACTCAGAAACTTGATGTAGTGCAGGAATATGCGCAACTTTCTCTTTCAGAAAATATTCCACTGCTTTGACATCGTGGTTAGTGGTGCGTTCGATAGTTTTAATACGCATTGCATCCTGTTCATTGAAATTTGCGATGATTTCATTCAGGTAAGCGTTTGCGTCTGTATCAAAAGCGGGAACTTCTTTAATTTCAGCACATTCTGCCAGTTTTTGCAGCCAACGTACTTCAACCTGCACGCGGAATTTCAGTAAGCCAAACTCACTAAAAATGGTACGTAATGCGCTGACTTTATCGCCGTAACGGCCATCGATTGGAGAAACAGCAGTCAGTGAGGATAATTCCATTGGTAGCAACTCCCGGATTTTATTTAACAATGAGAAAGAATATCTTTCGCCTGTTGGATCAGGCGTTGACGAGAAAACATTAATTGCAAGCGACCACCGCCAACTTGTTGCCATAAGACCGCGCAACGGACGCCAGCCAGTAGAATAGTCCGGACTTTCGCTTGTACAAGTGGATTGCGCAGAATATCAGGGGAACCAGTCACTTGGATACGTGGACCTAATGGGCTGATAACATCGACATAAATACCGGCCAACGCGTTGAACATCCCTTCTGACATGGGTTCGAAATATGCCTGTTGACGTTCTAGTAAACTGATACGGTTACCCAATGCATCGGAAGCTGCCTGATTTTTAATTAGCCGGCGCTCCAATGCTATCAGACTCAAGATATAGCGGGTAAGATCGGCAGAAATACCATTGTTAGAACTATTAAACATCCCTAGCATTGCGTTCAGCCCAATTTTCAGATTGCGTTCATGATTGCCGAACACATCTAAAACAGATGCCGGGTTGGTGTTTAAAATGCTATTAACCATAGTGGCAACAGCATCAGTATCACACTGGTTTTCATGAGAAAGTTGTTGTACCAAGCGACTTGACTGGCAAATTCCCGCCAGCGCTAGTGTAATGTTGTAATAATTCTTTGCCACAATTACTCCTGCAAACGTTGTTCGATCACTCCACCGCCAAGACAAACTTCACCCTGATAAAAGACGGCTGATTGGCCGGGGGTGACTGAGGCGACAGGGTTAGCAAAACGGACTGCTATTTTATCTTCGTTTATGGGGGTGACAGTGCAAGGAATATCTTGCTGACGATAACGTGTTTTGACGACGCAATGGATTTCTTCAGTTAATGTCTGTCTGTCAACCCAGTGAAGTTGCTGAGCAATAAGGCCGGTAGACATTAAACGGGGGTGTTCATGCCCTTGTGCCACGATCAGGATGTTGTTCTGAACGTCTTTATCTATGACATACCACGGCTCTTCGCTGCCTTCTTTCGTTCCACCGATTCCCAGACCTTTACGTTGACCCAGCGTGTGGTACATCAGCCCCTGATGTTCACCAAGGGATTCTCCATCTACTGTCATAATCGGGCCAGGTTTGGCTGGTAAATAACGGCCAAGGAAGTCACGGAATTTGCGCTCGCCAATAAAACAGATACCGGTGGAATCTTTTTTCTTTGCCGTCACCAGACCAATTTTTTCAGCGATACGACGGACCTCCGGTTTTTCCAGTTCACCGACCGGAAATAGGCTTTGAGCAATTTGCTGGTGGCTCAACGTGTATAAGAAGTAGCTTTGGTCTTTATTACTATCCAGCCCCCGTAATAATTGGCTTTTACCGTTAATATCTCTGCGGCGAACATAATGACCTGTTGCGATGTAATCCGCGCCTAAATCCTCAGCAGCAAATTCCAGAAATGCTTTAAACTTAATTTCTTTGTTGCATAGAATATCTGGGTTAGGTGTTCTGCCTGCTCTATATTCAGAGAGAAAATGTTCGAAAACATTATCCCAATATTCGGCAGCAAAATTGACGGTATGAAGTTCGATGCCTAAATTATCACAAACGGATTGGGCATCAGCCAGATCAGTCGTGGCTGAACAGTACTCTTCATCATCATCTTCTTCCCAATTCTTCATGAACAAGCCAGCCACTTGATAACCTTGCTGTTGTAGCAAATAGGCGGAAACGGAGGAATCTACACCGCCGGACATGCCGACAATGACTTTTTTCTGGCTGTTATCTGACATGGGAATCTCACTGGAGAAAAAAACAAGCGCCGTACTTTAACACGTTGCAAATCGGGGTGCATCAAACGTATCACTGTTTTGTTATTAAATAAACGGAGAAACATAACTATCCAGTAGGGTGAGAGGATGCTTTTCGTTTTGCAGGTAACAGCGAATACTTTCTGCGACGAGTGGAGAACGAAGATAATGGCTACTGAATATTTGCTCTGCTGTAACCCAATGGCAACAGTCAATATCATGGTCTTGTGGATGGGTTACTGTTTGTTGTTCCATCCTTCATTCCGCACCTAATTCAGGAATAAACCGCTTTATATTGTGCGCCTAATAAACTCAAAAGCTCATGGTGGTAAGATTGCATTCCTGTCACCATTTTATGTTCTTGAAATTCAAAGGTGTTT
>NZ_CAWNXG010000061.1:0-22232 GCF_963878145.1 Photorhabdus sp. S10-54
TGCAATAGCAACAAGATACGATAAGTTGGAACGTAATTACGCCAGTATGCTAGCTCTGGGTTTTATCATCATCTGGCTGCCTATGTGGACTGAATAAATTATGTACCCGAAAGGTAAACAGCCCCTATTCGAAGTCTATCAGCAGCGTTGGGAAATAGAATTGAGTTATAGGGAAATCAAGCGGACACTTCTTCAGTCAAATCATCTACTAAGAAGTAAAAAACCTGAGATGGTGAAACAGGAACTTTGGGGCGTATTACTCGCCTATAACCTTGTCCGTATTGCAATGATTAAAGCGGTGAAGAAAACTGAAATCTTGCCAAATAGACTCAGCTTCTCCATTGCACACGGCATGTGATGAGCTACCTGCTCACAACACCACTGACTAGTGCAGGTAATTTACCTAAGCGCTATGCTTACTTATTGGAAACATTAAGCATGTTTGAATTACCAGCAAAGCTTCCTGACAGAAAATATCCGAGAGTAGTGAGGCGTAAACCGCAAAAATACCCGGTAAAAAGAGAGGCCAGTCGGCTTAACTGACTGGCATTAGGGCCTCATGCCCGGTTTTTTTACCCTTATGTTAAAAAACGGTCTTCTGATTATTTTAACTCCTCATTAATGGCCTGCCGAACAATCAACTTTGCGGCCCAACTCGTTAAGTTGATGATTTCATCATTTTCTAAGCCAAAAGTATCTTTCAGAATAGTCATAGCCTCTGTACCATATAAAACTGAAATCAACATAACAATCTTATGTATTGTGTCATCTTTGAGCTGACCTTTTAGCGGCGCTAACGCCGTAGAAAGTGTCTCTTTACGGTTACTTTTTTTCTTCAAAACAGGTCGTTTGTGGTTATCTTCACCGGATAAAGATTCCTGCCAGCGTAACTGAGAAATGCGTAAAGCATCCCTCATCAGTGCCTCATTGGCTTCTATTTCTTCATAACCCCATCTTAATAATTTCTCAATATTTTCCTCTGCATCATTGCCCATAGGGGGGATAACGAATGATCCAATGACTTGTTTTACAACATACTCTACAAAATCACTGTGGGTTGAAAAGTAGCTGCGCAACGTGACCTTCGCATATTCAGCTTCATTAGCAATCTCTTCAGGAGACGGAAATTTTTTTTCACGATATAACTTCAAAGCTGAATGAGTGATACGTTCCAGGGTACGACGCCGGACTGGTGACAGATTTTTTTCATCAAACAGAATCATTTAAACCCCTTAAAATTTTAACCGTATAGCATTAATAATAAAAAATATCACTAATGATAAAAAGTAACTTGCATGTTGTAAAATATTACAATAGGTTTACATTTGTCTTTGAACTAGGTATGCCACATGGGGTGAACACTATGACGCGATTTGTGGTTGTCGTTGGCACAGCAGACACAAAACTGGGCGAGCTGGTCTGGCTGAAATGTTGTTTACACCTCGCAGGAGTGGATTCAATCATCATTGATGTGTCTACATCAATTCCTGGGAAAAATCATCAGAATAAAAAGGTCGATACTCATTCACTTCAGGTAGCTGAGTATCATCCCGCTGGCGCTGATCCCGTTTTTTGTGGCGTGCGGAATAACGCGATAACAGCGATGTCTGTCGCCCTCACGAATTTCCTGAACAGTTCAATCGACGATATCGCAGGGGTGATTGGTATCGGTGGCTCAGGCGGAACGGCGCTGATTACTCCGGCTATGCAAAGCCTGCCGATCGGTTTGCCTAAAATCATGATATCCACTATGGCGTCAGGGAATGTCTCCCCCTACGTTAGGGACAGCAATATTGCCATGCTTTATACGGTAACCTATCTCAACGGACTAAACCGTATTTCTCATTCAGTATTGTCTAATGCTGCAAATATGATGGCGGGCTCTGTCAATTATTTTACGCCATTGGCTAATATTCATAAACCCGCTTTAGAGTTGACGATGTTTGGTATGACGACTCCGTGCATTGATCAGACTAACATTAAAGATTATTTGGCTGTTGTTCAGATTATTGCCCGCGAATTAAGTTTGATCTTTGAACCTAAATTAATAAGAAATAAAGCGTGGAAACAAGCTGAACGCATTTTTAATATGAAATTCCTTTAGTGAAATTTACGATTCTTGATTCTAATTAAAATAGAAATAAAAAATCATCTTTACTGTTGATCATCAATGAAATAAAAACATCCATATGAGATAAGGGTTTTAATGATTTGATATGTCAGATAATCAGAAAGAAATTTTAAAACAGCTCAGGCGAGATCCATTGATGAAACCATCGGAATTAGCCGATATTTTTGGGATTGGACGTTCATGTACTTCAGGGCATAAAGACATTGTTCACTTTGAACAAAAATGCTCAGCTTTAGTCTTGTCCTTAAAGTTTACCAGTAATCCCAGCTTATCTCATAATAAAGTGAAAAACTTTTTGGGATCAAAATGAAAATTATTTTGGCAGGGTAATAACGCAAAACATTACTTGCAACAGTAATGGGCATGAATGACAAGGACGTTTTTTAGTAATAGTAATCTGATAAATAACCAGGAATCATGGTCCTGTGTTCATGGACATTGGTAAGAAATTTTTTGCCGATATGTCTGTTATTAGCCTTTTCATGGCGGCTCTGGCGGGAGAGGTTTTGGTTTTGCTTGCCGGAAATGAACACTGATTCATGTATCCTATTTGAATAGCCACCATAAATCAATTAGGGGAAGTAAACAGAGATGATAACGACTCAAAATGACTGGCATCCGGCAGATATTATTGCTGCATTGCGTAAACGCGGCACAACACTTGCCGCATTATCAAGGGAATCGGGACTGAGCCCATCGACACTATCTAATGCATTAATACGCCGGTGGCCTAAAGGGGAGAGGATTATTGCGGACAGACTAGGAGTGCATCCTTCAGAAATTTGGCCCAGTCGATATTTTGACAAGAATGGGGATCCCATTAAGTAAAATTTTCGAAATTATTTGAATAACAGAACTAATGATAATAGTCTATATGCTATCCAGTCCTAATTTAAATCCACTATTATTTTTGTGTATTCAGAGGGGATACTATAAAAAACAGGTTTCATTAGATCAATGATATGCATATATACCCTATGGATTTCAAGATGCATCGCGACGGCAAGGGAGTGAATCCCCGGGAGCATAGCAAACTATGTGACCGGGGTGAGCGAGTACAGCCAACAAAGAGGCAACTTGAAAGATGACAGGTATATCAGTTCTGGCAACTTCTTTATATGAGGTGTTCCTTGAAAAAGTAGCTAAAGAATTTTTATAACCCTTATCGGGTCTTATTACATTGGAGTGTGATATAAATCAAGAAATTTATCGTACTCTTGTCGCGTATAATGAGGAAAAAGATGTTTATGTTATTAATAATCCAGGGCTGGTTAAAACTCTTTTAAAAATTCCTGATTATCACTTAAATTCAGCTCCCATAGGCGTATACTTAAAATAAGTCTGTGTGGAGGTAAATGAAAATGGCTAAAAATCAGATTCAATTCCAAAAAGGCATTTCTATTCATGAGTTTATTTCATTATAGGGTCATGAAGAGCAATGCCAGAAACAGGTGTTCGATATGCGCTGGCCTACGGGGTATCACTGCCCTCATTGTGGGCATGATAAGTATTGCCAGTTAAAATCTCGTCTCCTTTATCAGTGCAATCAATGCCATCATCAGACATCTTTGACGGCCGGCACAGTGTTTTCTGCGTCAAAATTACCTTTAACTGTGTGGTTTTTGGCGATTTATCTCATGACTCAGGAGAAAAATGGGATTTCTGCACTTGAATTGTCACGTCAACTGGGCATTTCCTACAACGCTGCATGGCGTATGAAACACAAGCTAATGAAAGCGATGAAAGAACGGGATGACGAAAAGCCTCTCGGCGGGTTTATTCAGCTTGACGACGCATACTGGGGAGGGGCTCAGCATGGCCCCCGAGGGCGAGGGGCAAAAGGGAAATGCCCTTTCGTTGCGGCGGTTTCAATGAATGAAAAGGGCCACCCTATGTTCATGCGTTTCAGCGTTGTGAAAGGGTTTAAGACCGGGGGAACTTACCCGTTGGGCTAAAATGCATCTTAAACCAAAATCCCTTGTTATTTCAGATGGATTAGCTTGCTTTCGAGGGATTGAGCAAGCCGGGACTTTCCATTTGCCCCTCGTCACCGGCGGTGGAGCGCAGAGTGTTAAGCTTCCTTATTTTCAGTGGGTTAACACAATGATGAGTAATGTAAAAAATTCGATACGCGGAACATATCATTCGATTAGCAAAAAGTATTTACCTCGTTATCTTGCCGAATTCTGTTTCAGGTTCAATTGGCGCTTTAACCTTAAAAAAACATTCGAACAGCTTATTTATTCATGTATCCGGGCAGCACCTATACCTGAGTATTTACTCAAGCTAGCTGAGATTCGATGGTAATCAGGTTCTTTAATATCAGAATTGTATTCAAGCTCTATGAAGGTGTAAAAAAAGCCCGCATGTTGCGGGCGAGATAATTGTGTTTCAGACCATCAGAACACGAACCAGTAGCGCTGATTGATACCACATTTAAAAAGGCGTCCCAGTGTTATTATGTGTATGACTCGCGGTAAACTGAAAATTATTTAACCATATCAATCGATTAACTCATTAACTCCATTACACTAATCTGTTGACTACCCTCCCATACTACTGGAGCAATAATCGCTTGAGCAAGGGTTCAAGTCCAGTCGGGATTGCCAAATTTAAGCTGCTAGATCAGTATATTAGGCCACTTAAACAAGAGTGGCTTAATAGGTTGATGAGTGAATGACGCTATGTGCATCTGGTTGCGTTTTGTGAGAGGTAAAGATTATAAAACACAGTAGCTTGATCAAAAGCGGTAAATGTTAAAGGCCACCAGGAGGTTACCCCGATGGCCTTAGCTACGTTTCCGTTATCTATTTCAGAAATGCACGGATCAGCTCTAAAAGCGCGATTAACGCTTTGAGAACGATGATAGCAGTGTCAATAAATGCTTTCACCCGTTTGCTCCAGTTAGGAGCACGACTTAACCAGCCATTGCCTTTACGCTGCCTGTCCGGCTAGCTTCCATCAAGTCAGTTAAGGAATATCGCGCTCTGACCGAGGCACTGAATCAGCACCACCTGTACTCAGCCAGGACTTACGAAAACTTGCGTCAGAGATACACAGGCCAGAACGCTACCCCAAACTAACAGCCGTTGATTATAGGTTTATTTTCAGATGATTCAATCAATTAAAATGATGAGTTGGTAAAAACAAAAAAACCAACTGGTGAGGTTGGCTTTTTTGTTTTTACACATACAGGGCGGGGGTATCTTTTGTGCTATTACCGAGATTAGTAGCCTCAGTCCTAGCGCGATATTCCTTAACTGACGTAACCAGTCTAATACCTATAGCATAAAATATCAACCTAGGGTACAGCGTAAAGGACCTCACACAAATGGACGATATTCACCCAATCACAGGTGAATACTTCTGTTTCAGCCCATCCGATTTATAGGCCGTATTCCTTATTGCGCTGGAGTTTTCCGGCGTGCCTGTGTTGTGGTGCGTATGCGCGGCAGTCAGTTCCGCCAGTTCTTTAACCACATCCAACGTCTCTAACATCAAAGTTATAACGTTGATTTGCTGGCTGCCCACCCAAACCACTGGTGCGACGATTTCTTGCCTGGCTCCGGCGATGCTCTGCTTAAGCAGGCCAATTTTCTCTATCAGCTTTTGTCCGATTTCAATATTGGCCCCTTTCCCCACACTGGCGACAAAATTCGATGACGTTGCTATGCAATAATCGCCGTCAGCAATTTGCTGGATTGTCCCCGCCAATAGCGTAGCTGTACCCAAAACGGTAGCTTTATCCGTGGCCTGTATCGTGGTTTCCCGTGCAACTGCGGTACGTGTTTCCGTGTCTGCCCTGACTTCACGGTGCATAGACGATTCATTAATGGTCTGGTCAGTCTGACGAATCCAACTCCCCTCCTGCGTCACTCTCTGCGAGACTTCCGCCCGCTGCTGCTGCAATTGTTCGCCTGGCTTGATATCGGGCAAGGTATTGCCCTGGCTTAATGTCTGCCGGATAAAGGGCTTATCCGGCCTACCTGCCTCAAAAGCGATTTCAACCACCGTTCCGACTGGCGGATATTGGAACATACCGGATTCACTGCCCGCCATCGGTAAAGGCAGCGGGACAGCGGCATCCTGACCATCATTATCTAACAATTGAACATCAACGGCATAGCGCGGTCGGAATGGGTCGGAAATATCACCGCTAACCGTGCTTTCAGTGTGTGCCTCAATGCGGGCAAATTTGGGTAAGTGCAACCCTGCCGATAATTCGGGGTAGGCGGCATCAATCTGGCGCTGCATGGGCGTTCCGGTCTGCGACTGACCGGTCAGTTTGTTGACGGCTTCCCATGTAATGACCATGTTTTCATTGTTCAGATTGACCTTGTTCAACTGGTGCTGGTTGATCACCACGCCTGGGCGCAACGATGGGATCATGGGAATGGTCATCGCATTGCCTGCGGACTGGCGCCGGCTAAATGCATTCGGAATGTCGACGGGTTTCCCCGCAAACATCGAATGCGCCCCGCTGCCGACATAAACCGAGCCATCCGGCAACTGATGCCAGAGATAATCCTCAATCGAAAAAACCTGCCCAAGATTAGCCAGCAACTGATAGCCGGTACCATGATGGGTAAAATGCGGGATAGGTGTCTCTGTATAAGGGGCATCCGGCAATATGAAGGTCAGTCCGCTGTACTCCTGCAACCAGTCCGCAATCTGGCTCAGTGTTGGATGCTGAAATGAACACGGCCATAATCGATCAAACACACTAACCAGCTCTCGCACAAAAAGACGCTGATAATCGTTTTGGGCTGGCTGTGAGCGTGCCACATAACCCGTAAACCAGCGCAACACTAAATCAGTGTAACCGACATCCAGCCGCACCAGTTTTCCAGTGTAATCCGTTGTCGTCTCCGCCGTGATAAAGCCACGACCACAGGATGCCAGTTCCAGCATAATATTGGCGTCAACCAGGTGAATTTCATCACCGGAAAGGTAGAGCCGGTTAATCGGTGTCATTATTTGGCGGGGCCTATTTTGTCATTAATCGATTTCAATACTTTTCTTTCAAACCAGCTTAATTTTTCCGGCGCTTCTTTTGCTGCGGCTGCGGCTGCGCCCTGCCCTGTTTGCTTTTTGGCCTGAATATTATCGGCAGTGCGGGCGTCCCGTTTTTCAGCAACAGAGAAGTGTTCACGTAAAGTAAATGTGACCTGCCAGGCCTGTTTACCGTCGATTTTGCTGGCATCAATAGTATGGGTGAATGTCCCGATACGAAAATTGATGGCCTGCGCGGTAAGGTTGGCGACACGGTAGCGTTTTAGGCTGCCGCCGTCTTTCGCTTCTGCCAAGGCAAATAAGCGTGACAGCGTTTTTTGTTCGGGAAAGGGGATGATCCCCGTAATGCGCAACTCTTTAGGCTTAATGCCTTGCTCTGCCACGGCGGTACTGGATGACTGGCCGCTTTGGTCTGTGTCCTGAAATACCACCGATGGGGTTACAGTCAGACTTTTTAATGGTATGGCCTCGCCATCAAGGGCGAGTGTGATAATTTGGCTCATTGTGTAGCATCCTTTCTAATGCGCTAATATCGTCCCCGGTAAATAGTGTCGCCAGCGTGTAAACGGCGTCCTGTTCAGGGATATCCTGACGCAATTTTTCGGCCAGAAATGCACCATTCCCTTTCTCTGAGAATACCCAGACACCCGCCGATTTGTCTCTGACGCCATTCAGGGCGGCAGTGACTTGTTGTAAGGCGTTCTGTCTTGCCGTGGTGAAGTGTGTTAATTGCGATTTCAATCCCGCAATACTATTGCTCACACTGGCCTGTGCCTTCGCCTGCGCAACCAATTGCGCATTCACGGCCAGGCGGCTGGTCGATGTTGAAAACGGTTGAGGCAGAGGCAAACCGCCCCCCGATCTCCCAGGCAATTGCATTTTGGTGATCGCCAGACATTCCGCTGTCTTTGCCATACGGGTGACCTGAGAAAATACCGGCAACGGCAACACCGCTGAAAATTGGGTTAAATGCTGGATAAATTCATTATGCGTTTTCGCGCAGATCATGAGTACAACGGCGCTTATGTTTCCAGCGCCCCTGATTTTATTTGCCAGATAATTGATGGCGTTTGCCGGACTCAGATAGCGACCACTGTCCGTTTTATGTCCGATGCCGTATACGAACGGATGGACGGATAGCATCGAGCAATGCATCCCCGTCATATTCGGGGAGATGCGCATCATTTTCCGTTGCCAGTTCATCACGCGGGTTGCTCAGGCCAGTTGATACCGGGGGCAGTTGAAAGATCTACCCGGTTCACCCGCACACGATATTTTTTCCATTCTACGAGTACTGATTTTTCGGTATCAGTGGCGATATCCAGATCAATGGCATCCTGTAAAGGCTTAATTGCCGCATCGGCCTGCTGCTGTAGCGAGATTTTTTGCTGCTCAGCCTGTTCAATTTGATGAGCTTTTAGGGCTGATTTATCTGTTACCCATTGCTTATTCTCCCACTTATCAAAGGGAGTTTGGGGTGATTGCAGGGTGAGATTATCTGGCAACACGCCGATGGCGGTAATATTGATCGGCCGGCCTGTATCGGTTGCATACGCCGTTTTACCCCGATAGTCAGGCACATGTCGCCAGGATTTTTCATCTACACTACGACAAATCGCAATATCATGAGTGTCAGGTAATGCGGGCGCATCCAAATACGCATTAGCGGCAACAGAAAAACCTCGTGGCACCAGATCCATATCGGCCCCAATATATTCTCGTGTTTCAGGATGACAACGATAAACCGCCACCCATCCGCTAACAATGGCTAACCCATCATCATCAAACCGGGCCATTTGAATATCTGCACTGTATTTAGCCATTACTTTACCCTCGTAATATAAATCACTGATTTGTTGACAGGTCGGTTTTCATTTGCTGTCGGGACCACTCTCGACGCGTCAAATGTCCATGAAATCACCCCACCACCGGCACCGGCTGCGCGACCGCCTGCCTTATACCGGTAGCTGAATGCACCAGACGCGTTGCTCCCGCTCTCAATAGTGGGATTACCTAATGATCCCGTGATATTTCTGATCGCGTCCCCCTGAACACTCCCTAACGAACGACCGGAATCTAAACCGCGTCCTCTATCCAGACCACGCTTAAATAAGCCTCTGTCATCGGGTAATTTCAGATCGGGAAAAATTTTGGCCATCTGCCGCACGGAATGAGCGTCCCTCATTGGGTTCATATCCGGCGGGTATCGGCGCAGCCGAATGCCATTCGATAGTGGCGCCAATAGGAATACCCATCGTCATCTTTTGCTCTACGGTACCGTTAGCGTTGAGAAATCGGGTGTGCAACTGTGCATCGGCATCAATCCAAATTTGCCCCGTGTCACCCCCTACTCCAATACTCACCCCTTTGGCCCATCCATTTTCCCGACCACAAGAAAACGGCCCCGAATAATGCCTGTCCGGTAGCGCAGTCATATAGGTAGTCTGGTGATAGGCGCCAACATCACCCGCCATCAAATTGATATCAGACAATAGCAATTTCCCGTTAATTTTCCTGTCATTGGGTACAGCATTCCTTGCCCGTTCGACGGTTTCCACTAAGCCTATGTTTTTGACAAATTCATTCTTATTGAGAATATCTGCGCCGTGCTGGTTTTTAGCCAGGCGACTATTGGCGTTTTCGCTGACAACAGTTAATGCGGCATTCGTGGCATAGTCCCCTTTCGACTGTTTCCCATGCAGACCGCTTTCCATGCCTGCTGAGTCACATATTCCCGTTTCACGTTATCAATCTCTTGATAAATAGCGGAAATATCACGGGCATTCAATGACCCTTTAATGCGCAAATCCATTACATCACCGTTGCCATCAACACCCGCAACCGCAAAGACATAATGCGGATACCCTGCCGCATCGACGTAGTTTTTAAGATCATTGGCTGCGACGATATGAACGATAGTTTTCCACTGGCTCACCAAATTGCCTTGATAGCTAAAATCCGCATAAACGCGGGTATCGCGCAGGCGGTTAAGCGTTTGATCAAACGCCAATTCCCCCCGCAATCCGCCGACATAAGCCAGCCCTTTTTTGACCGTGTACCGGTCACCACTGCGAACCACGGAAAACCCATCACCAAAAAAAGCCGCCTCACCGTAACTGTCAGCATTAATCAGGCGCTGCATTTCATCGATGCCGGATAAACGGGCGGTAAAATCAATCTGCCAGGTTTCCGCCGTGGTCGTGATAGCGGTCTCTTTAGCTACCCCGTCAAACTCCAGCAAGAAAGAACGGGTGAGTACATTTCCCTGTAATCCGTTCGCGGTCTTAATTTTTTTCTGAGTTGGGGCATGGGTAATCATGCCAATAATGCCAGAAGCCTTATTTATCAGGCCAATCCAGTTAAAATCAAAATGACCGGCTTCCGTTCCCAATGTGACACTGTAGGCTACAGCGTTTTCGCTCGCTAACCCTGTTTTGTTCACAGCCTGGCGATGCACAATATGACTTTCTACGAGTAATTTCTCATCGCGATTAATGGCAAGAGTGGGATCTAAATCCAGCACATAAGCAAAAACAAACTCATCCAAAACCACTGGCTTTCCCGCCGCGGCCTGCTGCGCTTTCCATTTCTCAAAGTCTACTGTAATCACTGATGCCATATTATTTCCTTATAATGATGCACCGTAGGTAATATTGGGTGCGGTAATCTCCGTTAAACTGGCGCTATCAAAAACGGACTCCCCCGACATGTAACCCACTTTTAATAGCAAGGACGGCGAGGACATGGCCGCGTAATAACAGCAATATTCCACACCTAAACTGCCCACACGCATAAACAGTTTGTTATTCGTCATCACTTCAAAACGGTAGCGGCGGCAGGTAAGGCCGTACTGACGAATAATGTTCATCAGCAAATCAGGATACTCGGCTATTTGGCCGTCACTGATCCGCAAAATAATCACATCCCAATCTATGCCTGGCTGACGTTCCAGTACTTCAACATGGCCGACCCCTAAACGTTCAAAGATGGCGATAAATCCCGCGACACTGCCCGCCTCTCTGGCGTTAATAAACGCGTATTTCACACGCTTACGAAATAATGTCAGCGGTTCACCGTTAAAACGCTGGATGTCCCGCTGATAGGCCAACATCGGCAGTAATTCCGCCGAACAAGTTTCCGCGTCCAATTGGGCTAACGGCCATGTCAGCCAGCGGTAAATCATTAACCAGAACTCACGCGCGGCCCAAAGTAGTTTGGCGGGTTCTCCCTTATCCATCCATGACGGCAAGGCCAACCGCTTGAGTCGTTCCCTAAATTCAGACATTCTTCACCTCAATTATCAATGATTGCAGCCTGGGCACACTTAAATCACTCAAAATGTCACCCAATGAAAAGGTCAGTGATTCAATCTCAGCAAATTCACGGTGTATTTCTTGTCCCAGGTTGGAAAAGGAAAATCGGGCATACGGCCAGGTTTTTTTCACATGATATTCCCTATTTTCCCGAAAGGCGCAGCAGATCAGGTTTTCAACATCCGTTTTCAACGCGGCGATTTGTTCCTGGCGGTAGTTCGCCACGTTCTCGACAATAGCGTCACCGTCAGCGTGTGATATGTTTCCGGCAGCGGTAAGCACTGCATATCATCACCATGCCCATGATGTCCCTGATGGGTGATGTAATCGTTCACTACGTCAATAAAGGGCTGGCTGATAACGCCCGAATCCAGTAATAAATAGGCGTTTGCCGTTCCGGCGCCACGAGGCGCATCATGCAGGAAAAAAATGCGGTCGATACTTAAGCCTACAACACTGGCAATCATGCCGCGGTAAACTGCGTCCGTGTGATAGTTACCCACAAGGTTATATTGATTCCGGCAACGATCACGCAAATCATCGTCAGATTCCGCATCTGCGCCGGGTGTCAATAACCAACCTTCCTCATTTTGTACTCTTTCAATACCGGATACGGACACGGGCAAGAGACGAAAATAGCCGGGCGCAAGGTTGAATGCGCCCCCTGAGGTCTCTGCGGTTACAGGCAGTAAGGCACTGGTGACCCCTTCCGCAATCACCACGCTTTCCGTGGTGCTGACGCGATAGATTTCGCCATTAATGCGCTCGGTCTGGATAACCGTTCCCACCGGCACGGTGACCGCCGATGCCCCTGCGGTTTTATAGAAGCGGAGCACACCCTGCGCAGCGGATGCGGGTTTACGTTTCAGGTTGACGCCCCACGCAAACATATCCAGCCATGTGCCGGATGCGGTCGCCAAATACATATTTTTTAAGGTGACATTGATTAACGCCGCTTTCAGCCATAACACAGGGCGCGTCACTAGGGTGTTAATCAGCCGCCAAAACGGAGACATTTTCGACGTGTTAGTGACAAGCCCTGCCTCATCCACAACTTTAGCAAAGGCGGCACTGATTTCGGCCTCGGTGGTCGGCATCCCGCCATCATGTAACACCTTTTCGTAATCAATCGTCGGTTTAGTTTCCATTGCCCACACTCACGTTGATACGGCCAAACTCGTAAGTTTCGACGAATATCCATAATTTAGTCGGTGATTCTTCATTAATGATGATCGTCCCTGGAATAATTCGCTCGTCGTCTTCGACCAGAATTTCTATCTGTGTGCGAATGTCTGCCCGTAGTGTTGGACTGCGTTCGGCAATAAGTTTCGTTGCCAGACCACTTTCAATAATGGCGTGCACACAATCCTGACCGATGGAAACACGGTTATGACAGAAACGTGGCTCATTCCCTGAATTGAGTGTGAAATTGCGCTCGTTAATGAACAAATCAATGTATTTCGGCTCATCCATATGCCACGTGCTCCCATTCCGTTAATTGCTCAGGTGTCATGCCGTTGGAAATATTCAACGTCACATTTTCAATGCGGCGGCTGTTATCATTGATAGTCTGTGAGTGGGTTGTCACTTCTTTGAGCAGACCATTTTTATTAATGCCCTGCTTTTTCCCGCCCGTTAATACACTCTGCGTTTCAGACAGTTTAACAACCTTACCAGGCTGAACCATTTGAGATTGTCCCCGTAATACCTCACTGGGCTGAAAAATGATTTTCTGGCTATTCCCATCAATACCCCTCTCAGGAATCGCCGCTTTTCCCATTGGTTCAGCAACGGTTTTTTCAATGGCCTTGGTTTCAATATTGATACCGGGAATACCATTTAATTTATCGACAATCCAATTATAGGTATCGCTAAACGACTCCATCAGCCAATCCCATAAGCCGCCAAAAATATTGCCAATGCTATCCACAATGCCCGAAAAGGTATCTGCCAGTGAAAAACGGCTAAACCCGTTACACAGATTATTCCAACCCTCCGCGATCCCATCCCAGACCGCACTAAATATCCCGCCGACCCATTTCACATAAGCCGCCACAATCTTAAATGCCGTGGTGTTCATCATGGTGGCTTTAATTTCGTCCCAATGCTGGATCAGCTTATAAATGCCGTAAGCGAGCAAAGCGATAACGGCAATAATCAGCAATATCGGCCAGCTCATAAAGGTGAAAGAGACACCCGCCGACATTGCCGCAATCCTGACTGCCAACAGAACACCCCGCAAAACTCTTAGCGTAACGTTCCATACGGTAATGGCAGCGTTATAGAGCCATACTGCCGCCGCGCCCAATTTCAAGCTCAAAGTACAGGCTGCCCAAATCCCCTTAAGGCCAATCCAAATAAATGCAGACACGCCCATCACGACATTGGCGGCAGCCCCCGCAGCGGCAAAACTCAGAATACCGATGGTGATATAACCGACCCAACGGGCGATATTCGGAAACAATTTCAGCCAGCGCCCCAGTAATTGACTGGCATTGGCAAGCCTATTGACCAGTGAAGAGATCACCGGGAGCAATGTTAAACCTACGGCGATACGGATATTCTGCCAAATAGCGTGTAACCGTTCCCACGGGTTCGCCATCCGCTCGGCCATTTCGCGAGCACGTTTCAGGCCATCATTGGCCCCTAATGCCGAAATAGTCTTACTCAGTCTATCCACATTGCCATACAATTGTTTTACGACAATGGCAGAATCGCCAAACGCCTCCTCAATTTCCTTTTGTGCCTTGAGGTTGCCCTCAATGTTCCTGCCATATTTGGCCTGTAACTTTTCCAGCATTTCCGGCAGGGTTAACATATGACCGGACGCATTAACAAAGCTGATACTGAGTTTCTTCGCGCCCTCAACGGCATCGGTCAAAAACGATTCATAAACACTACTGGACTCTGTACCCAATGAACGGTGCAATTCCCCCAATACCGCCAATTGTTCATCAATGCCTACACCGAAATGCGTTCCGGCTGCGCGGACCCCCTCCATCAAATCCGCGATTTCCTCCATACTGGCGCCAAATATTTTCGACATGATGATGGCTTTTCCCGCCAGTTCCTCAGCAAACTGAATATTCCCCACGGCTTTAGCATGACTGGAAAAATTCGAAAACATCTGCCCCATATATTTAGTCGTATCTGCCGCACTGGATTTCAGGGCGGCGGCGGTGATATTGGCGATATGGGTCAGCTGCGGTAAGTCATTTTGTGACAGTTCGCTAATCTTCTTACTGATTTCCACAGTTGATTGCACAAATTCAATCGATGACTTGCCATACAATGAACTGAATTTCATGGCATCCGCCGCCACTTTCGCCATCACGCCACTATCAACCCCCTGAAGTGATGCCTCTGTCATCGCATCATCCCATTGAATAGCCGGATCAAGACTCCCCTTAATTGACCAGAATGTCCCCGCTAACCCTGCGCCGCCGACTGCAATTTTTTCAAACGCCGTTTGTGATACTTTGGCAAACCCTGATACAGCCGCTTTCGCACTGGCAAGCGGTTGTGTCAGTTTATCAATTAGGCTTAATGTAAAATCTAATTGCCTCATGGTTCACCCTTTAATGCTAATGCAATACCATTCGCGGTTGCGATCCGCATATTTTCCCAATAACGATTATCCAACCAAATTGCACGGGCTAAATTGTCCGTATTATCGTTCTCATTCGGTAAATAATGACGGCGCAATATTAACGCTTGTTCAAACAGGCTGTTATCAATGGATTTAACCCGCGTATTTAGTTTTTTATTTCAATTTCCAGTTTTGGCGCATATTCGGCATTGACCTTTTCAACGATTTGCATCGCAGCACCGGGTATTTTTAACCATTCATCTAAAATTGATTTAGACGCAGGCTGAACAATACGGCGCAAATAGGTAAATGGGTACGACCTTATTATCCATTGCCATATCGTTAATCATGCTATTATAAGCAACAATATTCGGCTCGAATGTAATTTCATTTTCACCGACAATTAAAGTAATGACTTTATTTTCTTTGCTCATAGGTTAATTCCTTTCTTTTATTAATTTCATCCACTAATTGATTATGCCGTGCGGCGCAATTACCATATAATTTGGAATAATCCATTATAACATTTGCCAGATTATTTCCGGTTGTTCCCGTCAGTTTCGGTAATCTGTTCTGACATTTTGTCAGTAAGTTTTCCTGATAATGAACGTTCAATACTTTCGGCTGTATCGTTGTACATCCTGACAAACTCAGGACTAACGCACACATGAGTAAAAACAGGCCGAACCATTTCAGTATGAATCTCTCGTGGGGCGGCATGGGATATCCCTTCTAACTTATTTTCCAATTGTCGGGCGGATACACTGGAAATGTGTTGCAGTTCCTGCCTGATTTTTTCCCCCGCGACATCCGCTGCCCGTGTGATATTCAACTCCAGACTGTCACGGTAATAATGGTTTACTCGCCAGCCTGTACAGAATGCCAATGCCAGGAAAGTCAAATACAGCATCCAGGCATTGAACATCATTTCACCCCATTATGCGCCAGTGAGAAATGATTGCCGTCCGGTCGAGAAAATCGCCCGCCCCACGTGCCGCCAAGCGATTCCCAATATTCTCCTAACGGTAAATAAGCATGACTGTTTGTCTGGTACTCGCCCCCGATAAATAAATTCAGATCTATCGCCAGCCGTTGAATATGCAGGCTAGGCAATGCCTTTCCCTATCTGAGCGTTTAACTTCGCCTGTTCTGGTGTACGATAAGCCTCGCCTAAAGTAAGGCGATAACCGCGTTCGTCCACCCATAAGATCAATTGTGCGACCAGTACCGCAAATAATTGCTGTTTTTCACTCAGTGTCATTTTTTCAACTTCCCTGTTAACAAAGCGCTGCCGCGCTTGCGTAGCCAAACTTCAATTAACTGATAGCCGGCAATCCCTAATGCGCTGCCTATCCCTGTGACCGCTATCAGGCTGATACCCGGCCACCAAATCAGCAATACTCCCGCCATCACTGACACAGCCGACCCTAAGATAATCCGGCCAATGAAAAGCCGCAGGGTGATCGGTTCATCACCTGTTAGCATCTTTCCTAATGCAATCAGTGCCCCCAATAGCACCAGCGTCACAAAGGTTTTCTCATGTTCTTCCATGAACACACCTCTTTACCCTATCAGGCCTTGTGTCAGTTCTGCTTCCAGATAGGGAATGCCATTAATGCGCACAAAATCGGGACTGGTCACCACAAATTTCACTTTATGCATCATGACACTGCCGCCTTTCGGATCAACGTCCAGAATATCGCTCACAATCAGTTTGCAGCCGTAAGCCTCAACTTTGATTTCTTCGTTACCAGCCTTGGCATACCACATCAAATCGACGGGCTGAATACCCCGCCATGAACCCACCGTGCGCGCTTTAGCGGTCACAATCTCCAGATATTTGGTCTGAGTTCAATCTCCCCCTCTGCCGCCACATCACCGGAAATATAGCCATCCGGTACGCCCTGTGTTTGGACGGCGGCGGTGTTGTCCGTAATGGACAGATTGACCTTTTCCGCATGAACCAGATCCCCGTCCATATTAAAATCAACCGACTGGCCTGAAATACGTTTGCTCATGCGGTTTTCTCCAGACTGCTACCCAGCAACAGACTCACCGAGATCCCTTTCGGACATTCGTAAATGCGAACAGTGATATAAATTTCCACCGTGTTTTTATTACGCCATGTCATCACCACGTCTTCATCTTTTGGGGATTTCACTTCCCCCGGAAAAGTCACGCCGTTAATTTCAGTACTGCCCGACATTTCACGCAAGGTACGGGCGAAGTATGCCTGATGCGTTGCGACACTGCCCGGCGTGCTGTTTAAGCTACGGTCGGCAATTTTAGCGATAGCCTGCAAGCGCACCCGATGTGCTACTTTATCGACAACCCGCAAGTTTTCGATACTCTGGTAGTCTCCGCCTTCTACGTCCAATGTGCGGCCATCTGACCAATACATGCCGTCATAATCGGGATACCACATCGGCACACTGAAACGCAGTTTTTCCAGTGCCTGCAAGGTTGCCAGATCAATCGGCTGACCTGTGCCATCTTTTGGAAAATCGGTTGAACCCAAATCCATCAACGCCCCGGTTTGTACCCGTGCGGGACTGTCCGCCACGGTGACGGCGCGGTTACATAAACGCCCGGCCAATACCCCCGCCTCATTGCCCCACAGACACGGCACCAGTTGCACCGATGCCACAGCTTCACCCTTTTGTAGCTCTGCCAGACGGGTGACATAATCCGCCCAAGTCTCTTTTGCCTGTGTGCCATCAACCGCCAGAATAGCCCACTGCCAGCGGCCAAATTTAGCCATCGTGTTGGCTCGCAAGGTTTGCGCTGCCTTAATCATAGCTTTGGTTGCGCCGACCGTCAGTACATAGCCCTCAATACTGGCTATACGTTGCGCCGACGTCACCGCCTCAACAAACGCCAATTCATCCGTCGATTCCGGCAATACATGGATATACCCAGACCAGTTTTGCCCCGCATTTGCCATTGCCGCCAATACATGGCGTTTCAGGGCGGTTTCAGCCGTTCTCAACACGGAATCAAAATCGGTCTGGGTATTAACCACAATAGTTTTACCTGTGTTGGTTTTTCCCATCCCAACGAAAAGCAGTACCCGCTCAATTTCCTCTATTTCGCTTTGCAGTTGATTAACCTGGTTAACCTGAACATGTGGCCACATGATTTAATCCCTTACCTCATGTCTTGCGCTTTAACATCCCAACCATAATTGATAGCCTGTAGTTGCCGCTTCAGAACCTTAAAGAATTCTTCATCATTCAATCCCAAGAATTCACGGGCAGGAATATCAATCGTCCATGCACTTTTAGCTGTTTTACCACTCAATTTACGGATCTTGTCTCCCGCATAAATAAATAGCATATTCTCAGTAATTTCTTTGATTGTTGGCTTACGCAGTCTTTTTCCTTTTTTGACCTGATAACCCAAATCCCGCAGTTTTTTCGCCTGCTTAATGGTTGCCATGCGCTCACGGCCAACGCGCTTTTGCACCTGCCGCCGACTGATCTGAACACGCATCCCATTTTGCTGTGCATACCCCACAACACCCGCAGGTACCTGCTGTTTTCCGTTCCGATAATGCCCACCTTGCAGGTAAATGCATACAGCGTCCATTTCCGGCATTTCCCGGATATACAGCAACCTCGGCATATTCCTTAACATCTTCTTGCGCCACGGACTTTTTCTGACAGCCCATCTCCCACCATCCGGTGATTGCTGGTTACGCACATTGCGTTTTGCCGCCTGAATCACCCCGTATTTCGCCATCCGCCATAACAGGCGTTGGCGCTTTTTCGGGGGTAGCTCAAGGCCACTCAGTGTTTTTTGCAGTGCTTTAAGCTGATTTCGGTTTAACTGCCCATTCATCATTATTGGATTTGTCCAACGGGTACGCCTGACTCATCCGCGCTATGCACGACACCACTTTCAGCAAACCAGATTTCGGTATCAGTCAGCATCCATCGCTTGCCATCAAAGGGGACGATGCCGTTTTTATCTTCACGCATGACAACAGGCTCTGACAGTGACAACGACACCACAACGACGGCAGTTTCCTCATCCACTTCAACGGTCATCGCTGGCCGTTCATGCTCCAGATTGGAATCCCCTAAATCATTGCTCTGCTCAGTCAACCACACCTCTATTAACAATGGGACATATCGCGGATCAAACTCCCTATATGGAAAACGCCCCCAGGCAATCACCGCCTCATACTGCTGGATAAACATCTGGTATTGTCCCAGACCTAAATCCCGTTGCGCAGGAATAAAACGAATTTCATCCATTTCACTGGTAAATTCTATCTTACAGAGACGTTCTGGCAGGTTTTCCCGCAAAAATGCCGTTAAATGATGTAATTTGCTCATATCATGCGTACCGTTGTACGCCCGTATCCCTTCATATTGCGGATAACAAAAGCCGCTTCCGCTAATAAACGGGGACGCAGTTCAGGACTTTCTTGTGACGGATGAGGGGCACGACTGACAATAGCCGTGTATTCCCCCAACAGATCCGCTTTTGCCCTGGCATAAACAGCCTTTTTATACTGACCGACTAACGCATTAACGCCATTGATAGCCATGCCTGGCACATCTGCGGCTTTCTGATAGCCTTTTGCCTGCAATCGGACTTTCAGACGCTGTAAGTCAAGATTGATTTCAGCGGCACTTGCCAGCAATGCCTGGGCTAACAGGTCATTATCTAAGTCAGCCGGAATATTGCGATTAACCTGAAATTCCCGTAAGTTCAAATCCGGCCAAAAACCGTCATTGGTCAACGGTTCATCCCGATAATCGAGGGTGTTGCCACTAAACATCTCGCCTCTCCCATCCATAAAAAAGCGGGCAGTCCGGTTTCCACGGCCATGAGCAATCCTTGCCATGCCTCCACCGCGCCCGCTCCGGCTTGCGGTAGTCATTGTTTATCTTGGTATAGCGATTGGGTTGTCAATGCCCGTAGACGGGCGGCAATCCGTTGCCGATAAGTTTTTACCCCTGATTTTGGATTGCACTGATGCGCTTTTGATAACCAGATATCCGCCTGCTCCAGCACATCCAACCTATCAACCGAACTCGCCTTAATGTCGGCGTTATCCCCTTTTAGCCGGTTTAAGGCAGCAAATTTGTAGTATTTCGCCTTGATTTTCTCGTGTACTTGCCATTTTTCAGTCACATTGTTGAATGTCCTTGAAAAATAGGGTTCAACACTATTCCCGGCGTCGGCTTCCACCTGTGCCCAGAGTAAAACAGTGTCGGCCACAAAGGCCGGAAAGCTACTGCGAAAATTGTCGGGGGTGAGCTGCCCTTGCTCAATGGCGATATCCGCCCAATCCAATCCTTTGGCAAAATCCCCAATATCAAATAACCAAATCACACAGTAGGCAAAAATCGGGTTTCGGTAAATTTCCCCCTCGGCTATGTAGCGTTCCGCCGTGGGCAGATAATTAGGCAACAGTTCCCGCTTTTTCATCTCTACCCGCTCCGCCGTTAACGCCAACTGGCGTAACCGCTTAATATCCTGCTCAATGGCGCGGGCTTGCAAGTGCATACTCGCCCCCTCTGCAATGGTAACGCTTGTTGCCGCGCCAGCTTCTGGCGAAGTTCAACCGCAGCCCTGTGTCGTTGAGCAGGTGACAGCATTATTCTGTATCCAGTTTTTCAGCAGGTTCAGCCACAGTACCGATAATTACGGCATCTTCATCATAGGCCGCGTACAATTCCGGCTCTTCCAATGCATAGCCTTCATTGCGTAAGTATTTATTTTCGAACTGCTTGCGGTCATCCTCAAACGCCGCCTTACGCTGGCGAGTATTACGCTGTGTCAGAATTTGTAGGTTAGACAGTAGGGTGACTGACATACGTTTACCCGGCATAAATGGCGGTATCATCGCCAGACAGCCAGCGATGGAACTCCCCAACATTTGCGCCGCAATTTTTTCAGTCGGTTTATCTGCCGCCTGATACAGTCGATATTGTTCCGCTGCCACTAAGTCAGCACCGACCAGTACCACTAAGCGCGGATCATGCCTGAATTGTTGCGGAATACAGGCGTTAATCAGGTCTGACGCCATCGCATCCAATTCCAACAACGCGCTGCGCAAGGCGGTTTCCTTCGGGTCAGTCAGCGCAAAGTAACGCGATGTATCTTCTACTCCATAGGCTTGGGCTAATCCCGCCGTATATTTCTGTAAAAATGACCGTGCCCGATGATTCAGTTGCATAGCTCTTCCCTTTGCCTTTTTCCATCATGGAATTACAGAAATTTAAAAGGCTCGTTTTTGTCGCCTTTTGGGTTACGCGAGGGTAAGCGGGTAGCAATACCGTCCAATTTGTTAAACTTTTTTAGAATATCGGGCAAACTGTCACGTAAACGCGCAAATTCTTTGGTATCGACAACCGCTTTCATTGTCTCGACATCTTCCTGAACGTCAGCGACTGCTTGCTCGGTGGACTCCTGCTTACCCTCAAGCGCGGTAATTCGCGCTTCCAAATCGGCTACAGCCTGGGCCAACGCCTGCAACGCATCATCGCTTGATGGTTCTGACTTAGTTTCTTCTGATTCTTCAATGTTAAAAAAGCTTTTCCATCCTTTTTTGGACCTTGCCATGTCGTTATCCTTAATGTGTTTAACCTCATCAATAACCAGTGGCTTATACGCACCGAATCGACGATGTTGGTTCCTTTTTTTAAATTGCAGACGCGTTGTGCCCACACTGGCGGGTGAGTCAGTCACGGCCAGTCCTTCCAGATAGGTTTTGCCGGTTCCGCGAAAATCACCATCAGGTGTAAGTTCAACAGAGGTAAACAGTAATTGTCCCTCTCGATTGGCCTGTAACAAATGATGATTGGGTCGCAGTTGCGCATATAAGCGTAAAACCCCGTCGTCATCTCGCCCGGCTTTAACGGCTAACACTTCACCCATTGCCCCGAACCCACGTTCATGTTCCGGCCAAATGCGAGCGGTGTACAACGCTGGGTTATAGAGTTCGGCCGCATCTAAAATCCATTGCGGTTCCATCACTCGGCCATCAACCGTATCGCCTTCCGTGGCAATACATATCCAGTTAGTCATTAACTGAGACATATTTAACCTGAGTTCTGGTTAAGCCGTCACTAATATGTCCATTTCTGAGCGGGAGATATTCAGTGACGGTTTGTTCTCTTTGAAACAATAAGCGATTAGCCCTCCTAACACATTCAACATGAATCCCTGT